>JBIKMF010000478.1:0-2871 GCA_044359425.1 Phycisphaerales bacterium | reverse complement strand
GGGTACGAGGCGACCGCGCGGCTGCGGGCGGCGGGGTACGACCGCCCGATCATCGCCCTGACCGCGAACGCGTTCGCGACGGAGCGGGAGAAGTGCCTGGCGAGCGGGTGCGACGATTACGCGAGCAAGCCGATCGACAAGCAGCGGCTGATCTCGCTGTGCGCCCTGTGGCGATCGCGTTCGTCGGACAGGCGGAACGCGGCGTAGACCGCTTCTGCCCTATCCTCCGGCATGGATATCGCCCAGCGCATCGCACAGTTTGAGAACATGGTCCGTGAGGAAGCCGACCCCACCAACGACATGGCGTGGTTCAGCCTTGGTCGCGCGTATTCGGAGGCTGGCCGGCCGGCCGACGCCGCGAAAGCGTTTACGCGGTGTTTTGAGCTGAATCCGGCGATGACGAAGGCGTATCAGCTCGCGGGTGATGCGCTGGTTGCCGCGGGGGAGACGGCGAAGGCGGTGGCGGTGCTGACCGAGGGGTACAAGGTCGCGTCGGACCGCGGGGACTTCATGCCGAAGAAGTCGATGGGGGATGCGCTGGTGAAGCTGGGTGCGCCGGTGCCGGAGGTGGCCGCGAAGCAGGTGGAGCTGCCGCCGGGGACGTTTCTGTGTACGCGGACGGGGAAGCCGGGGCACAAGCTGGTCCGACCGCCGTTCAAGGGCCCGATCGGCCAGTGGATCTTCGACAACATCTCGAAGGAGACGTTCGACGAGTGGATCCGGCAGGGGACCAAGGTGATCAACGAGCTGCGGCTGGACCTGTCGCGGGAGCAGGACTCGCAGACGTACGACAAGCACATGCGGGATTATCTGGGAATCGACGACGAGCTGGTGGAGAAGCTCACCGGCAAGCCGTGATCGTTACGCGCCGGCCCACATGAGGTCGACGCGATCTTCGCGCGTGCCGGGGGGTCCGTATCTCCGGCGCGCGTACGAGCCCTTGGGGAACGGCCGCTTCTCCAGCACCGGGGCGATGGCTTCCCAGAGGTGGTCTGCGCTGGGGCCGTACATGTAGATGGTGCATGCGCCCTCGCCCCACTCGTCGCCGTCGAACTCGCCGGCGTCTGCCGCTTCGATCGCCGCGCCGAGGTCATCCTGCAGCGCGTGGAGTTCTTCCCGTTCCTGATCGGTGGGCCATTGATCGGCGAGCGTGATGCTCACGATCACGGCGTGTTCCTCTGACCCGTTGTCCGCGGCCTTCTGGCCGGAACCCAGTAGCCTCGCGATGATGCCCATGCCGGCAGCGTACCAACCCCGGGGGCCGACGCCAATATGCCCGATGCGGGTGGTTGATTCTGGGGCCCCGCGGGTCGGGCGATTCGATTACCATTGGCTCCATGCAGTACTACGAAATGTGGTTCAACCTGAAGGAAGGCCACCGGGACATGGACTTTGTGGGCCATGCGCGGGCGTATCTGGACTTCCTGAAGGGGAAGGGCCTGATCGAGGCGTGGCAGCTGACGCGCCGCAAGTTTGGGTTTGGACCGAGTCATCTGGGCGAGTTCAAGGTGACGATCACGACGAAGGACCTGGCCCAGTTGGACGCGGCGTTTTCGTTGGTGGCGACGCGTGACGGACAGATCGAGACGCTGCACCGGCACGTGTACTCGGCGGTGAAGGACTTCCAGTCGGCGCTGTACCGGGACTTTCCGGATGCGGAGCGGGTGCACGGGTGATGGGGTGGGGGAGGGGGTGCAGCGGCGGTTTGGGTGGTGGGGAAGCTCTACCACCGCTGAAGCGGTGGCCTACGAGCGGGCAAGGCCGCTGAAGCGGCCTCAAGAAGCGGGATGCGGGACGTGGACGCTTTGGCTCTTTGTTTATTCAGTGTTTGTTTGGCGTCCTGCCGCGGCGGGGTGTGTGGCTTGAACCCCGCCCGTACCCCGCCTACGGTTCCAGTCCATCCAAGTCTCTGCGCCGGAAGGGCGACGGGGACCCATGTTTGAAACTTTGCCTTGTGGCTCACGGATGACGAGTCACAGGGTCCGCCCGGCCCGGTAGGCCGCGATCGAAGGACGGCCCCCGCGGCCCGCCACCGGTGGTAACACCCGTGATGGGAAAGAACGCGACCGTTACGGAGGTTTGCGATGTCCCGTCGTCAGACATACCTCGCGAAGCCCAACGAGCTGACCAAGACCTGGCGGATCGTTGATGCTTCGAACATTCCCCTCGGACGCCTGGCCTCGGAAGTGGCCACGATTCTGATGGGCAAGCACCGCCCCGAGTACACCCCGCACGTTGACAGCGGCGACTTCGTGATCGTGACGAACGCGAAGAAGGTTGCGCTCACCGGTCGCAAGGCCGAGCACCGCCTGAAGCTCCGCTACTCGCAGTACCCGGGTGGCCTCAAGGCCGAGAGCTACGGCCAGGTTCGTGAGACCAAGCCCGAGCTCCTGGTTTCCGACGCCGTCCGCCGGATGCTGCCGAAGAACCGGCTGGCCCGCGTGATGCTGAAGAACCTGATGATCTACGAGGGCGCCGAGCACCCGCACGGCGCGCACAACCCCACGGCGATCACGGTCTGCTGAGCTCCCAAGAACACACCGAAAGGAAGTCCATGTCCAATATTCTGAGTGGTATCGCTGGTGTGGTCGGAGCTGCCGCGGCGGCGCCCGCGCCGACCGAGGTCGTGAAGCCGTTGCGTGAAGCGAAGCCGGCCGACAAGTACGGCTGGTGGTGGGGCACGGGTCGCCGCAAGTCTGCGGTTGCTCGGATCCGCATGAAGCCGGCCGACGGCGACAAGGCGAAGATCACGTTCGAGTGCTTCTCGGGCAAGGTGAAGTCGGTGACTGAGTACTTCACCGAAGAGCGCGACCAGACGGACTGCCAGCTCTCGCTGAAGCTGACGGGCACGCTGGGCCGGATGCAGGTCAT
>JBIKMF010000477.1:0-2873 GCA_044359425.1 Phycisphaerales bacterium | reverse complement strand
CTGGAGCTCGAAGGCGGCACCTTCGCCGGATGTACGGACGTTGGCGGCGACCTCGCGCTCATCAGCGTAAAGGCCCCGCCCCAGACCGACGCCATCTTCGCGATGCACGCCTCGCAGGGCATTACGTACATCACCGAGTCTCCGCTTGCCGCGATCCGCGCAACCTGCGCCATCGCGGAGATCTGGTTCGGGATGGACATCGATCCCAGCGGCAACATCTGGCACGCGGGCATCCCACTGACCAAGCTCAATCCCGCCACCCTTGACTTCGCCATGTACAACGAGGCCGAGACAGGCTTTGACGCTGTGACCCCCTGCCTGATGCGGGATGCCGCGTGGGACGCCACGACCTCCACGCTGATCACCCTCCACCGCGCCACGGCCGGCGGCCTGGGTCTGCTCTTCCGGTTCGATCCCGCCACCCGTCAGATCACCCACCTCATCACCGACCCCGCCTTCGTGACCGCCAACGACGTCGCGGTTGACCCCGACGGCGCGGCGATCGTTCTCACGCCCACCGGGCTTCGGCGCGTGCCCCTCGCGGGCGGTAGCTTTCCGCTCGCCGCGGGCAGCGGTTCAACCCTCGCACTCCCCGTGCCGCAGCACAACTTCGGCACAGCGGTTGGCACGCTCACCTCGTCGTCGGCGCTGCGCCTCACGACGCTTTCGCCCCGGACGTACGGCGTAACGATCGGCAACTACTACCGCGAGGATCACGGCACCCCGGGCCAGACGCCCTACACCATCACCAGCGTGATCTCCCTCGGGCAGATCAACCCCGACGGTTCCACGTCGATCCTTATCCCGCAGCTCGCCGACTACCGCCAGCGCATCCCGAACGGCTTCCCCACCTTCCCGCCGCAACTCGCACCGATCATCTGGGCGGAGGCCTCAACGGCGCCGATCACCAACGGCGCGCCGGGCAAGGTGCTCGTGAACGGCCCGTCCTCGCCGTCCTTCGTCTACGAGGTGGATCCCACGACCATCACCGGCCGCGCGATCCTCCCGGTCTCGGGCTTCGTTCCCGGCTATGCGGAACTCCGCCACGTTCCCTTCGCGCCGGCGTGCCCGGCCGACTGGGACAACGCCAACGGAGTCGACGGCGACGACGTGATCGCGTTCTTCGCCGACTGGGACGCGGGCAACGCCGACTTCAACACCGACGGCGGCACCGACGGCGACGACGTCATCGAGTTCTTCGCCCACTGGGACGCGGGTTGCTAATGCACGTCCGTTCCGGGTTGATGCCGAGTCCACCACACCCGCCCGACACGGCCGTGAGCAGCTCTCGCTCGCCGCGGCTTCACCCCGCGCGGATTCCCTTTCGCACTCTCCACACGGGCTGCTCTTTCCCAGCTCCGATGAGGCCGTTACCCTTCGTCCATGAAGACCAAGGCTGAGATCGTCCGCGACTGGCTTCCCCGGTACACCGGCCGAGCACTCGAGGACTTCGGTGAGTACGTCCTCCTCTCCAACTTCTCCAACTACGTCGAACTCTTCGCCGAACGCTTCGGCGTTCCCGTGATGGGCCGCGATCGCCCGATGCAGTCCGCCACCGCCGAGAACATCACCATCCTCAACTTCGGCATGGGCTCCGCCATGGCCGCCACCGTCATGGACCTCCTCTCTGCCGTCGCGCCCAAGGCGGTGCTTTTCCTCGGCAAGTGCGGCGGCCTCAAGAAAGCCAAGCTCGGCGACTTCGTGCTTCCCATCGCCGCCATCCGCGGCGAGGGCACCAGCAACGAGTACATGCCCCCAGAAGTCCCCGCCCTTCCCTCCTTCCGCCTCCAGCGGGCCGTCTCCACGTCCATCGTGAAGCACGCCTGCGACTACTGGACCGGCACCGTCTACACCACCAACCGGCGCGTTTGGGAGCACGACGACGGCTTCCGCGAGTACCTTGTGAAGATCCGGGCGATCGGCATCGACATGGAAACCGCGACGATCTTCCTCGTCGGGTTTCACAACTCCATCCCCAAGGGCGCGCTCCTGCTCGTTTCCGACAACCCCATGACCCCCGACGGGGTTAAATCCAACGCCAGCGACCAGCAGATCACCCAACGCTTCGTCGCCAAGCACCTCGAAATCGGGATCGAGTCCCTGATGGAACTCCGCGACAGCGGCGAGTCGGTCAAGCACCTCCGCTACGAGTAGCCTTGGCCCCAACCCCCTCGGGCGGTTAGGTTTGCGCTAGCCCCCCGCGAGCTGTTACGCCCCGGCAACTCCCGCGTAGAAACGCGGTCTGGGAGAGGCCGGACCGCCCAAAGTTCGGGGAATGCGGCCCCTATCCTCGCCCCAGAAACCCGGCCCTCCCGATACCAAGGAATCAGGAACGGCCGCACAACCAGAACCACGCCCCCGCAGGGGCAGACACGAAAGCGGGCCGGGAGCCCGCAGCCCAACGAAAGGACCAGGATCGATGATGCCGACCAGTACCAAGTTCTCCGCCTTGACCGCCGCGATGCTCGCCGCGCTCGCGGGCGCCAACCCCGCCGTCGCCGGCGGCCCCGAGTCCATCGACCGCGTGCCCTCCAACGCCGCGATCATCATCTCCCTCCGCAGCATGGAGAGCTTCGTGAAGGAGTTCGACGCCTTCGAAAAGGCCATGGGTCTCCCCGCCGGCGGGGACAACCCCATCGCCCAGGCCGAAGCCCTCGTCGGCACCAAGGGCCTCAACCCCAACGGCTCCATGTCCGTCGCCATCATGCCCGAGGCCGACGGCTCCGTTGACTTCGAAGCCGCCGAACCCAACGGCCTCATGATCATCCCCGTCGCCAACTACGCCGATTTCGTCAAGGGCCTCGGCGGCACCGGCACCGACGGCGTCCAGTCGATCAAGTTCGACGAGAAGGACGCCTACGTCAAGGACATCG
>JBIKMF010000476.1:0-2885 GCA_044359425.1 Phycisphaerales bacterium | reverse complement strand
CAAACCGCTTCAGCAGCGACGCGATCTCCGGGAACTTCTCGCCGAAGTCGCCGATGTGCCGACAGTCCAGCCACACGTGCTGACCGCCCTGCTTCGCGATCTGCCGGATGATCGCGCGGCTCACGATATCGCGCGGCGCCAGCTCCGCCAGAGGATGAACCTCCAGCATGAACCGCCGCCCCGAATCGTCCAGCAAATGCCCGCCCTGACCACGCACCGCCTCCGTGATCAACGCGCGGCTCGCGCCCGCAAGATACAGCGTCGTCGGGTGAAACTGAATGAACGACATGTCCGCCAGCGTCGCACCAGCTCGGTACGCCATCGCCAGCCCGTCCGCCGTCGCCAGCGGCGGGTTCGTCGTCTCCCGGTACAGAACCCCCGCGCCCCCGCTCGCCAGAATCGTCGACTTCGCCCAGATCATCTGCAGCCCGAACTTCGGGTGGTGCGTGATCGCTCCCATCACCGGCGCGCCCCGCACCGGGCTCGGCGTGATCAGGTCCAGCGCGAAGCAGTTCTCGAACAGCCGGATCCCCTGCGTCGCACGCACCTTCGCCGTCAGGCACCGCTGCATCTCCCGCCCCGTCGCGTCCCCGCCCGCGTGCAGAATCCGCGCCGCCGCGTGCCCGCCCTCTCGACCAACCATCACCTGCCCCGCGGCATCGTGGTCGAGCATCATCCCCCAGTCGATCAACTCCTGCATCCGCCCCGGCGCCGCCTCCACAACCCGCTTCACCACCTCGCGCTCGCACAGCCCCGCGCCCGCCTCCAGCGTGTCCTCGATGTGCGACTCGAACGTGTCCGTCTTCGCCGTCACCACGGCGATCCCGCCCTGCGCCCACGCCGTGTTCGTGTTCTTCAGATCCCCCTTCGAAAGCAGGATCACATCCCCCTGCTCCGCCGCGGTGAGCGCGGCACGCATCCCGGCGACACCCGCGCCGATGACCAGCGTGTCGGTGAAGATCTGCGGCAGCAGATTCGACCGGAACGGGATCAGGTACCTGCGTTGTTCGAACACCTCGTCCATCGTGCGTCGCGGGGGCTCAGGTCAGTGCCCGCCGCAGCATCCCCCTTGCGAATGCTCGTGCGTCTGCGCCGCCGGCACCATGAGGTCGAGCTTCTTCTCGAGGAACTGCGCGTGATGCTCGAGGTGCCAGGTGGCGTAGGCGAGAATGGTCCGCACAGAGATCTCGCCGCGCGTCGGGTGCATCCCCGTCCGGTCGAGCTGCTCCTCGCTCAGCGAGAGCAACCACGCGCCGGCCCACTGCCGCATCGTGTGAATGACCGCCATCGGTCCGCCCAGCGCGTGCATCACGCGGGCATGATCACCCTCGTCGGTGTCGGCGTATCCGCTGTGGTCGTTGCCGTAGATGTTCGAGTCGACGAACGCGTTCTCGTCCCACTCCGAGAACACCGGCCTGTCTTCCGCCACCACGCGGCGCATCCGGTGCACGAACGAGACGTCCGCGTCGGCGACGTGCCCCATGAGCACCCGCACCGGCCACCGCCCGACGTTCGCATCGGGCAGGAAGCCCTGATCAATCTGCCGCTCGGAGAGCTCGAAGACGCGCCGATCGAACATCTCGATGCCGCGCCGGAAGCGGGCGATCAGGTGCTGCGAGGGCAGCTTCGCCATCTCCATCGGCTCGAGCAATACGTACGCCTGCTTGGTCTGGCAGCACCCGCCGCCGCCACCACCCCCGCCACTCCCACACCCCCCGCCGCCGCAACACCCGCCGGCCTTTGCTTCGCCCTTTTCCTGGCAGCACCCGCCCTCGGATTGGTCGTTCGCTTCGTGCCCGTCATGATCGTGAGAACAGCAGTTGTGGCCCATGCTGAATACTAGGGCGGACTCCCCCCGACTCCATTGACGCACCGAACAAACTCCTGTACTCTGGCCCCCGCGAGGGACGTTCGTCCCGGGCACGGGGTTCACCATGATCAAGCCGCGTAAGCACTCCGCCTTCACCCTCATCGAGCTCCTCGTCGTCATCGCCATCATCGCGCTGCTTATCTCCCTCCTTCTCCCCGCCCTCCAGCAAGCGCGCGAGGCCGGGCGCACGACCGTCTGTCTCGCCAACCAGAAAACCCTCTCGCTCGCCTACACCGCCTACGCCACCGACTACCGCGACCGCATCGTCCACGCCTACACCGACGTCCAGCAGTGGCCCGGAAGCTGGGTCGACTACCCCCGCGACAACGCCGGCAACCCCATGAGCGACGCCGCCCTCCGAGCCCTCCCCAACGTCAACGCACAGATCCTCGCCGCGCAGCGCGGCGCCCTGTACCCGTACGCCAACACCTACCCCTCCTACCACTGCCCATCGGACGTGCGCGACAAGGTCCGCCGCCAACTGACCTTCGCCTTTGCGTACGTCACCTACTCCGTTCCCAACTACCTCAACGGCGACCCGGCCTACGAGCTGCAAACCGTCGGCGCACCGCGTCCACCGGTCAAGAAGATCTCCGATCTCTTCCGCCCCTCAGACAGCTTCGCCTTCATCGAAGAGTCCGACCCCCGCGGGCTCAACATCCACTCCTGGGTCATGCGGTACAACCAGCAGCGCTGGATCGATCCCCTCACCGTCTGGCACAAGGACCAGAGCACGATCGGCTTCGCCGACGGCCACGCCTCCCTCCACCGCTGGGAGGACAAGCGCACCGTCTTCATGAGCCGCGACCAGCAGTTCGATCAACCCGCGCTCAACAACCCGGACTGGCGGTACCTGCGGGACCGTTGGGGCAGCCTGCGGTAACGCAGTGGCTGATCGGCGACACACTGAAAACCCCGCGCGGCATCGGAAGCAACGAGCCCGCCCCTCCCCCCAAAAAACAAAGGAGCCCCCGTCTCCGGAGGCCCCTTCCTATTTGCTGCTTTTCGCTTTGTC
>JBIKMF010000112.1:0-10822 GCA_044359425.1 Phycisphaerales bacterium | reverse complement strand
GGTTTTCTTGAGCGCGGGGGTGGAGGGGGCGGAGGTAGCTTGTTTCGCGCGGGAGCCTTTGTGGCGCGTGGGCGGCGGATCTTGCGGATCCTCGGGGTCTTCGATGGTTTCGTAGAGGGCGGAGAGGGGGCGGAGTTGTTGAGGAGCGTGGGGAAGTGGCGAAGTGGTCGAGTGGTCGAGTGCACGGTCGGGCGATGTGGGCTCGGAGTGCGTCACGGTGTCTTGGGCGGAGTTGGTGCGGGGGGCGCGAGGCCAGGTGGCGCGTCTAGGGGTGAGGCCTGCGAGGAGGGCGGCTACTTGGCGCATGCCGTTGAGGGTGGCGCGTTGGCGGTCTTTGTCGGCGGGCGTCGGGTTTTCGGGGAGGCCTTTGAGCGCCTTGAAGTCTTGGGCGGCTTCGTGGAGGAGTTCGAGGCCGGTGTCGGAGTAGCGCTCGTGCATGAGCTGCCGGGCTTGTTGGATGGCTTTGCGGACCTCGGGGCGGCCGACGTACTCGAGGAGGGATGTGAAGGTGATGCAGAGGTGCTGGGCGACTTGGGCGAGGGATATGTTGGACTCGAACCAGGTGGCGAGGAGGCGGTCCAGATGGCCGGGACCCGAGTTGATTGGTGCGGGCTGAAAAAAGTTGTCCATACACCATTACCCCCCCGCGGACGCTTCTGTGCGCACGGAAGCGTCTCGTCGCTTTGGCGGAAGGCGAGAATGGGAGGGCGGGAATGAAGAGGAGGGGGCTGGTTTTGTGGGGGTTGTGGAGTGGGAGGGGCGGGGTGAAGAAAAATGGCGGCGCGCACAAAGATGTCTTGTGGGGCAATAGGGAATGGTGAATGGGAAGAGGGAAGGGGGAGAGGGGTCGGTGTCGTCGAGGGGTATGCATATGGGGCGCGCGGCGATGGTGGAGGTACTCCTCTGCCCCTCCGGGGCAGGAAGAAGAACCCGCGCTACTTCTACGGGTTGCGCTGCGCCCGCGAGGACGCGGGCTGCGCTGCACCCGTAGCTACATTCCTCGGCCCCGTTGGGGCCGGAAGAGAGTGGGGGCGGGTCGGTTTCACCGAGCGGTTGGCGTTCCTCGCCCCAGCGGGGCGATGGGATGTCGCTACGGGTGGAGCGACGCGGCTTTGAGCGTCGCGCAACCCGTGGAACCGGGTCGTTCTTATGGTGTTTTGCCCCGGAGGGGCAAAGGAGGGTGCATGCCTCCGTGGGTTGCGCGGCGCCGGTGGATGAACTCCTCTGCCCCTCCGGGGCACAGAAGGAAGAAATCGTACTTCTTCTACGGGTTGCGCTGCGCCCGCGAGGACGCGGGCTGCGCTGCACCCGTAGCTCCATTCCGCGGCCCCGTTGGGGCCGGAGGGCGGGATCGATGCGGGGTCGGGGGTTTAGTGCGGACAGCGGCAACCCGTCGAACCAGGTCTTTCTTATCATGGTTTGCCCCAGAGGGGCAAAGGAGACTTCATGCCCGGAACCTACTCCCAACTGCTGCTTCACGTCGTCTTCTCCACGAAGGGCCGCTCGCCGTGGATCACTGCGGAAGTTGCTGAACGCTTGTATCCGTACATCGGCGGTATCGTCCGTGCGGAGAAAGGCGTGCTCTACGACATCGGTGGCGTGGAAGACCACGTTCATCTGTACATGCGGTGGCGGCCCGATGGTTCGATCTCGGATCTGATGCGCGCGGTGAAGGCTCGCTCCTCGAAATGGATTCATGAGACGTTCCCGAATCGTGCGGCGTTTGCGTGGCAAGATGGATACAGCGTGTTCTCGGTGAGCAAGTCGCAGGAAGAGGCGGTCAAGAGGTACATCGCGGGCCAGGCGGAGCATCACAAGAAGGAGGATTTCAAGGCAGAACTGCTGCGCATACTTCGTGCGCACGGAGTTGAGCTCGACGAGAAGTACGTGTTTGATTGAGCGACGTTCCCGTTGCGTACTTCCTCTGCCCCTGCCGGGGCAGAACGACGAACCTGCACCTTTTCTACGGGTTGCGCTGCGCCCGCGAGGACGCGGGCTGCGCTGCACCCGTAGCTACACTCCGCGGCCCCGTTGGGGCCGGAGGGCGGGATTTATGCGGGGTCGGGGGTGTAACACGGACAGTGGTTCGAAAGCCGCTGTCACGGCGCGGGCTGCGCTCCACCCGTAGCTGCATTCCTCAGCACATCCTGGGGCCGGAGTGCGCCGAGCTTTGTCGGTTCGACGTGGGGTCGGGGTTACGTGGCTGGCGGGATGTTCTCGTGTACCCCGTAACACCTCCCCCCCCGCATCCGTCTTCTTCATATGCCGCACCACCTCACCCGCCGGAGTTCCACCATGCACCGCCTCGCCGCTGCCTCCGCTCTGCTCGTCGCTCTCGCCTTCTCGACCATCGCCGCCACCTCCTCGCGGCCCGGGCCGCCCGGGTTGTGCGCATCCATCGACATCGGTTCCGCCACCTCGCTCCCCCTCGGCGCCGATGGCAACCCTGACCCCACGCTCGATCCCGCCGAGATTCGCAAATCACTCCCCTCGATCCTCGGGGCTTCACGCGACCCGTTGCTCCACATGGAGACGATCCGCCGCGCATCGCTCTACGCAGTCCGAACCCCCGACCTCGCCGCCCCGCTCATCCTCGAACTCCAGCACCGCGTGCTCGCCGCCGAGGCATCTTCCTCGTCATCCCCTCTGGCATGGCTCGATGCGGGCTACGTCCTCGCACTCTCGGCGGTGGGGCGGTTCCGTCTGGCGTCGGGCTGCGTGTGCGAGGTGCAGAGCAACTGGGAACTTACGACGCCCCGGTCTGGCAGCAGTCCGGCGGAGATGACCCTCGCGCTCGCGGCGTTTGATGCCGGACGGCCCATGATGCTGAAATCTCCATCACGCGGGGAAGAGGCCCTGCGGAAGGTGCTCGCGGTGGCGGGGCCCGGGGACGGCGTGGTGCTGTGGAACCTCGCGACGACGGTGCCGCCGGAGTTGCTCGCCGTGGTGCTGGACCGTGTTCGCGAGGTGTTTCCGAGCGTGGGTGGGGTGGCTTCTGGGAAGGTGGATCAGGACTCGGAGGCGTTCCGGGAAGAGCTTCGGAAGTCGATGGGGTTGAGGTAGGCGGGAGGAGGGGTCGCCGATGTTCGGTCGATTTTGGGGGAGATTATGGCGACGAAGCGGCCCCGAATGGTGGCCGCCTGTTCGGGAGCAAGCTATCCTTCGGCCCGCGCTTGAGGCTGCACCGGTCGGGAGATGATCGGTGGGATCGAGCGGGCCATTCGACGAGGAATCGACTTCATGGCGACCACAGGCACCATCACCCAAGTCATCGGTTCGACCTTCGACGCGCAGTTCCCGGAGGATCAGCTCCCGGACATTTACAACGCGGTCGAGATCAAGGCTCAGACCAAGGTTGGCGATCTGAACCTCGTCGGCGAAGTGCAGCAGCACCTCGGCGGCGGCCGCGTCCGCGCTGTCGCGCTGGGCTCCACCGACGGTCTCCGCCGCGGAATGTCCTGCGTCGATACGGGCGGCCCGGTGACCGTGCCGGTCGGCGAAGGCGTCCTCGGTCGCGTGTTCAACCTTCTCGGCCAGGCGATCGATAAGGCCGGCCCGGTGAACTGCCCGAAGCGGTCCCCGATCCACAAGGCTCCGCCCCAGTTCGCCGCCCTCAACCCCAACACCGAAATCCTCGTGACGGGCATCAAGGTCATCGACCTCATGTGCCCCTTCGTCCGCGGTGGCAAGATCGGTCTGTTCGGCGGTGCAGGCGTCGGCAAGACGGTCGTGATTCAGGAAATGATCGCCCGCGTCGCGAAGAACTTCGGCGGTTACTCGGTGTTCGCCGGCGTCGGCGAGCGCACCCGCGAAGGCAACGACCTTTGGCGTGAAATGAAGGAAGCGGCCTATACCGACGAGAACGGCAAGACCGCTCACGTTCTGGACAAGGTCGCGATGGTGTTCGGCCAGATGAACGAGCCGCCGGGCTCGCGTCTCCGCGTCGCGCTGTCGGCGCTGACCATGGCCGAAGAGTTCCGCGATGCGTCGGGTAAGGAAACCCTGATGTTCGTGGACAACGTCTTCCGCTTCACCCAGGCGGGTTCGGAAGTGTCGGCGCTCCTCGGCCGTATGCCCAGCGCCGTGGGTTACCAGCCCACGCTGTCGACGGAAATGGGTGAACTCCAGGAACGCATCACCTCGACCAACAAGGGCGCCATCACCTCGGTGCAGGCCATCTACGTGCCCGCCGACGACTTGACCGACCCCGCTCCCGCGACGACCTTCGCCCACCTTGACGCGTTCATCGTGCTCTCGCGTGGTATCGCCGAGAAGGGCATCTACCCCGCCGTCGATCCCCTCGGTTCGACGAGCCGAATCCTCGACCCGCAGATCATCGGCGAGCGTCACTACCGCGTCGCCCGTCGCGTGCAGGGCATCCTGCAGCGGTACAAGGACCTCCAGGACATCATCGCCATCCTCGGCGTCGATGAACTCTCCGAAGAGGACAAGCGCACCGTCAACCGCGCCCGCAAGATCGAGCGCTTCCTCTCGCAGCCCTTCCACGTCGCCGAGCAGTTCACCGGCTTCAAGGGCGTCGACAGCACGCTCGAGAGCACGATCGACAGCTTCGAGCGCCTCTGCAACGGCGAGGGCGACGCCCTCCCCGAAGGCGCCTTCATGTACGTCGGCTCGCTCGACGACGCCAAGGCCAAGGCCGAGAAGATGGCGAAGGGTTGAGAAGAAGGCAATAGGCACTGGGCACTAGGCACCAGGGAAAGAAAGTACACGAGGGTCGCCTTATGGCGACCCTCTTTTCGTTTTGCGGTGCTTCGGCCGTTCACTTCGCGGCGGGGCCGCTCAGGAGGAAATCCAGGCCTTTGCCCTCTGGCTTGGAGGACATCGCCGCGTACGGGTCTTCGCTCTGCTTGCCGCCGTCGTCGGTGCCGTCCACGCCCGTGGAGTAGAGCAGGTACCCCGCGTTGGCGTTCGCACCCATCGCGTCGAGCAGTTTGTACCCCAGCGTCTTGCCGCTGAACGGGTCGATCAGCTTCGCGGCGGCCTCGGTGCCGAGGTCCGCCAACGTGGCCGGGTACTGCCCCTTGGCCGTCTTGTGCCGCTCGAGCGCGATCATCGCTCGCACTGCGGCGAGTTGCATCTGCAGCTGGTCGTCCGACATCATCAGCCTGCGGATGTTCGGCACCATCACGCGGAGCAGGATCTCGCCCGGCGGGAGGTCTTCCGCCAGCTTGTCGGGCTCGAAGCCCAGTCCGCCTCGCGCGGTGCGGGGCGTCGCCGCGTAGAGCGTGAACTTGTCGAAGAGTTCGTTCGCGTGCGTGGTGCTCTCCGCGCGAGTCGCGAGCGGACCGCCGAGTTTCGTGAAGTCCTTTGCACCGTCGCCACCCGCGAGCGACTGGGCCTCCGTCATCTTTGTCGGCGAGAGCGTGTCACCCTCGTACGCCCAGCGGATCGTGTCGAGCACGGCCAGTCGCTCACCCTCGATCGCCAGCGACACCGGCGCCATCGGCAACTGCAGTTCGATGGCCGAAGCCCACGCATCCATCATGGGGCTCGTTGCCTTGCCGGCGCCGATTGCCTCTTTCGCTTCATACACGGCGAGCTTGATGGCGGCGATCCCGACCAAACGATCGATCAGCGTGGACTGGTGGCTGAGGATGCGGCCGATCGCGAGTGCCTCTTCGAATGCGGATGCTGCAGCGGTTGCGTCCCCGGCGTCGACGGCCAGTTGCATCCGGGCCATCTCGATTCGGATCATGTTCCGAGACTTGCCGAGGTCTGGGAGGAGCATCGTCAGCAGTCGACCGTCCCACTTCTCGTCGGAGGTTCCGCCGTCGGAAATCACCATGTTGCGTCGCGACTGCTCCGAGTCATGCCTGGGGCGGGCGGCCCACATCGCGCCCGGCAGCTTCGCCGTGAGCTCGAAGACGCCCGCGTCGTTGTAGGACTTGATCGCGTTCATCGCGGCGGTCTTCTCCGCGGCCGACGCTTGCGTACCTTCCTGCCGGTAGATGGCGTCGAAGATCGGCGACTGCATGTCCGGCTTCGGCTTGCCGTCGGGCTGGCGCCACGTGGCGAGGTCGGCCTCCTTCACTGCCGCGATGGCGTCGATCAGCAGGTCGTACCCGTTTGGGCCGTCTTTCGTGGCCCCGGCTCGCTGGTTCCGCTCGACGAGCGTGCTGAGCCGATCGAGCGTTTCGCTCGAAGACTTGGGCACCCCCTCCTGGGCCCAAGCCGAGACGGCAGCGAACAGACTGATAGCCACGCCAAGGTGCTTCCTCATGGACCTTTGTATGGGCGATCCTGCAGTGGGTTTCAATCCAGCGCGGAAGACCGGAGCATCGGGCCCTGCGCTGGTAGACTTGTGCCATGACTGACACGAAGACGGCTGGATGCCGCGAGCTCCGCTTTCAATCGCTCTCCGAGCTCCGTACCGAGGTGGAGCGGTTGCTGGTTGCGGATCGTCAAGGGACGTTGAAGGCCAGCGGGAACTGGACAGCGGGTCAGATTTTCGGGCACCTTGCCTCGTGGATCGAATGGGGCTTCGACGGCTACCCGCCGTCCGTCAAGACTCCGCCGTGGATCCTGCGGGTGGTCTTGAAGCTCATGAAGCACAGCATGCTCAACAAGCCGATGCGCCGGGGCGTGCGGCTGCCGGGTGTGCAGGGGGGGACGTACGGGACCGAGCCCTGCGAGACCCAGGCCGCGGGAACCCGATTGCTCACCGCCCTGGACCGTCTGAAGAGCGGCCCACCGAGGTTCCCGTCCCTGGCCCTGGGGCAGTTGACTCAAGAAGAAGCGATTCAACTGCACCTTCGCCACTGCGAGCTCCACCTTGGATTCCTCTCGGCTCCCTGATCTATGGACATCCGCGAAGCCACAACCCCCGCCGACATCGACGCCGCCCGCGAGATCTTTCGCGAGTACATTGCGTCCATCAGCCACCTCGCGGCGTGCAGCTTTGAGCACCAGAAGACCGACGACGAACTCCGCGACCTCCCGGGGAAGTACGCGCCGCCGACGGGGGCGATCTTCCTGGCTTGGGAGGGGAGCGTCTGCGTGGGGTGCGCGGCGCTGCGGCCCCTCCCCGGCGGCAACCCCGGGGAGTGCGAGCTGAAGCGGATGTACGTCCGGCCGGCCTGCCGCAAGGGCGGCCTCGGCGAGGGGCTGTGCCGGGCGGTTTTGGAGCGGGCGCGGCAGGCGGGATACCGGCGGATCGTTCTGGACAGCGACCCGGAGTTGAAGGCGGCGCTCAGCTTGTATCGGCGACTGGGATTTCGTGACACGGCCCGGTTCAACGACGACCCTGACCCCCATACCATCTACATGGGCCGGGATCTCGGGGATGGGCCCCGTTAGGACGGTCCCCCTGATGCCGCCAATTGCCGACGACCGATGAACTGGACGGATTCCGGGAGGGCAGCAGGAGGCGGCCACCGGGGTCGCTCGACACGCAGGCCGCAGGATGCGGTATGCTACAACTGTGAGGGAACACGCCTTGGACTATCACCGCAAATCCATCTCGCTCGGACCCGAGCGGTACGACCCACCCGCTCCTGGTGCCAAGGCGGGCGGGATCGTTCACTCGACCGGCGCGGACTGCGACGAGGAGTTTCTGCGGATCCTGGCGATGATCCAGACGCTGAGCCAGGCGCGGGACGCGTACGAGCTGTTTGAACTGGCGGCGAGGTATACGTCGGATGGTCCGATTGCGGGCGAGGCGCACGCGATCGTGGTGGTGTCCACGGAGGGTGCGCAGCCGGGTGAGTATCTGATCACGCGGAAGCTGCTGTCGGTGCCGCGCCGGCGTCAGAGCATCGAGGTGTTGGACTCGAACGACACGCCGAGTTTCAGCCAGAACGGCTTTGTGTCGTCGATTCTTCGCAAGCGTCAGCCGGAGTTGCTCACTGCGCTTGATCTGTCGCGCGATCCGATTCTGGGGCCGGAGTTCAGCGCGTTTGACTCGTGCCTGTTTATCCCGCTGTTTTCGGGCGGGCGGATGACCAAGCGGGTGCTGTTCTTCCGGCGCGGGTGGGACGAGGTGGATTTCGATCACGTCGAGCGGGTGATGCTGATCATGAATCTGATCGAGACCGCGATCGAGAGCATCACGAACGCGCACCGCAGCGCGGAGCTTTCGTCGTTGCTCGATTCGCAGTTTGAGCAGATGAGCCGCATTCAGCGCCGGTTGCTGCCGCGGGAGAGCGAGGAGCGTCGCGGGCTGTGGGAGAACGTCGGCACGCTGTGTCAGAAGCTCGAAGTGGGGATGTCGTATCGCCCCGCGGGGCGTGCGGGCGGGGACTACTTCAACATCGTCGAGGATTCTGGGCGGCTGGGCGTGCTGGTGGCGGACGTCTCCGGGCACGGTGCTGACGCTGCGATGATCATGGGGATGTTGCACGCGGTGATGCACGGGGGGATTCCGCTCGCGGGGGGCCCGGGGAAGGTGATGACGTTCCTGAACTCACGCTTGAAGCCGCTGATGACCGACAGCCGGTTCATCACGGCGTTCTTCGCGGTGATCGACCCTGTATCGGGAGTGATTCGCTACTCGTGCGCGGGGCATCCGCCGCCCCGGCTCAAGCGTGCGGATGGGACGATCATTCAGCTCGACGACGGGGCCGATGCGCCGATCGGGGTGCTGGACGAGCTTGAGTACCACGACGCGGAGCGGCCGCTGGGCGCGGGTGATTCGGTGGTGCTCTACACGGACGGGATCACCGAGACGTTCAACCCTGCGGGGGATGCGTTTGGTTCGGGGCATCTGGACACGTGCGTCGCCACGCTCGCGGGATCTGCTGCGGACATGGCGTTGACGATTGCCGCGGCGGCGAACGACTTCCGGCAGGCACCGGAGCCCGAGGACGATACGACGGTGGTCGTTGTGTCCATGAAGTGACGAAGTTTCGCGGTGCGATCGGTCGATCCGCATGATGCTCACTCTTACTGCTGCGCAGCGTCGCGAAGTCCGGATGCCGTGGTCGGCCTTGATCGCCAACAAGGCGGAGGAGTTCTGGACGAAGGCGACGGGTCGTCGGATCAAGGGGCAGGGGATGATCGGCGCGCCGGCGGCTCGGGTGCGGGAGGGGTTTGACTCGCTTCGTGGGGAGGACTTTGGGCACTACAACCTGCCGCAGGCGTGGGTGGAGCGACGGCAGATCCCGGTGGTGTTGAACGGTCGCGTGCCGGTGGTGGGGGCGGTGGTGCTGGATCTGGGGTGCGGGCCGGGAACCTCGACGGAGGTGCTGTGTCACTACGCGGATCCTTCGTGGAGCATCACCGGCTTTGACCTTACACCGCATCTCATCGAGGTGGCGCGGTCTCGCGTGTTCCGGAGTCGCGAGGGTCGGCCGATTTCGCCTCGGTTTGAGTGTCAGGACATCTCCGAGCCGCTGGTGGTTGGGGGTGTTGCGGTGGCCGGCGGGAGCGTGGACCTTGCGATTTCCGGGGGCGTTGTGGGGCTTTACCTGAGTCCGGGGCAGGCGGAGCGACTCGCGGCGGAGCTTGCCAGGGTTGTGAAGCCGGGGGCGTTTGCGGCGATTGATGCGGGGCCGTCGGTGTCGGTGGAGAGGCTGCGGGCGATCATGGAGGGCGCGGGGTTTGAGCAGGTGGGGATTGCCAAGAGCTTTGTGATCGAGCCGCGACCGAAGCTGGTGTTCGAGCGTCGAGGGCCCGTACACTAGCTGCACTGATGAGCGGCTACGACCTGAACTTACCGGAGCGAGACGAGAGCAAGCGGCCACGGCCGTTTCGTCCGCGTCGCTGCACGGGGCGGTACGACCAGGCGAGCTTTGGTCACGAGGCGCTCGACCACGGGTTGTTCGATACGTTCCCCGAGGACGACATGGAGGGCGAGGGGAAGGCCGACTACAACCGGGGCGTGGTGGCGTACGAGCGGGGCGACATCGAGGAAGCGATCGCGTCGTTTCGGGCGGCGATCGAGGCGGCTCCGACGGCGATTGCCGCGAGGAACAACCTCGCGATCTGTTCGATCCAGCGAGGGAACCTGGACGCTGGGCTCGAGATGCTGCTGGCGATCCGCGACGACGTGCCGGACGAGCCGCACGTGCTGAGGAACATCGGCGTGGTGTACTCGATGCAGGGGGACCACGACAAGGCGATCGAGGCGCTGGAGCAGGCGAGTGCCGCGGCACCGGATCAGACGGAGCTGCTGTTCCTGCGTGCGACGATGCACGATCGTCGCGGCGACCACGACAAGGCGGTGGAGTGCATGGTTCGGGCCTCGGAGATCGAGCCCGATTCTTCGGCGGTTTTCGACAATCTCGGGGTCGTGCTGCACGGTGCGGAGCGGTTGCCGGAGGCGATCGCTGCGTTTGAGCGGGCGATCGAGCTCGAGCCGGAGCAGCCGCTGCCGTACTACAACCGGGGGCGTGCGCTTGCAGCGGCGGGGCGTGTGGAGGAGGCCGCGGCGAGCTTTTCGCGGCATCTGGAGCTTGAGCCGGAGCACAGCTGCGCGGTGTATGACCTTGCGCGTGCGATGAGCGAGGGTGGGAAGCACGAGGAGGCGCTCGAGAAGTTCCGCGAGTACGTGGTGCTCGAGCCGGAGGATCCGCAGGGCCACTGCAGCCTGGGGATCGAGTTGATGCTGACGGGGAAGTTGGATGAGGCCGAGTCACCGATGCGTGCGGCGCTCGGCCTTGATCCCTGGTTTGACTGGGCGGTGGGTTCACTCGGATCGCTGGCGGAGTTTCGCGGGGACTACGGCCTTGCGGAGGCCTTCTTCCGTGAGGCGCTGTTGCGGGATCCGGAGTTGGACGGGGTGCGTGGTCGGTGGATCCGGATGCTGGGCTCAAAGATCTCGACGGAGGCGGCACTGGCGGAGCTGCGCGTGAATCCGTTGCCG
>JBIKMF010000475.1:0-2893 GCA_044359425.1 Phycisphaerales bacterium | reverse complement strand
GGACGGATTGGGAGGCGGGGTCCATGACACCGGGGAGGGGGTGAACCTCGACGGTGGAGGCGTTGGGGGGAGTAGGGGCGGTGCCTGGGGAGGCGGATTCGACGACAGGGTCGGCGAGGAGGCGGGACATGGCGCGGGCGAGTTGGGCCTCTGTGAGGGGGGCTTCGATGAGGTAGACGCGGGCGGTGGAGACCGCCGTGGCGTGGAAGCCGAGATCGCGGGCGCGACGGAGGGCGTCGGCGGCGCGGGGATCGTGGCGGTTGGGGTTGAGGCGGACCTCGACACGGGCGACGGTGGAGGGGGAGGTGGTCACGGCGGATGGTAGGTTGGGGGAAGCGACGCGGTGTGGGGTGAGGGCCGTTACACTGAGGGGAGAATGGCGGAGCGCACACTACAGTCTGATCCGGCGAGCACCGACTTTGACACGGCGACACCGATGCTGTTTGACGACGGCGCGGCGAAGGCGAGGTCGGGTCATCCGTACCTTTTTGAGGTGTCGTGGGAGGTGTGCAACCAGGTCGGGGGCATTTACCAGGTGATTCGGTCGAAGGCTCCGCTGATGGCGCAGCGGTGGGGGGAGCACTACTACTGCGTGGGGCCGTGGGAAGAGGCGAAGGCGACGCTGGAGTACGAGGAATCGCGGCCGGTGCCGTGGGTGGCGCGGGCGTTGCTGCAGTTGGAGCAGCAGGGGCTGAAGGTGCGGCACGGGACGTGGCTGGTGCCGGGGCGGCCGAAGGTGTTGCTGATTGAGCACTGGCAGGGGCCGGAGCGGCTGGCGCAGGCGAAGTACGCGTACTGGAAGGACCACGGGATTGATTTTCCGGCGAACGACTGGCTGATCGACGGGGTGGTGACGTTCGCGGACGCGGTGCGGCGGTTGTTCGAGGCGTTGTGCGAGCACAGGCCGGTGCCGGGTGGGCGGGCGCAGACGCACCCGTTGGTGGGGCATTTCCACGAGTGGCTGGGGGGGTTGTGCATCCCGGCGCTGCGGAGGCGGAACTTGCCGGTGGCGTCGATCTTTACGACGCACGCGACGCTGCTGGGGCGGTACATCGCGAGTTCGCGGGAGAACTTCTACGACCAGTTGCCGTGGATGGATCAGGCGGAGGAGGCGAAGCGGTACAACGTGGTGACGCAGCACAACATCGAGCGGGCGTGTGCGCACGGGTCGCACGTGTTCACGACGGTGTCGAGCGTGACGGCGGAGGAGTGCGCGGTGCTGCTGGGGCGGCCGGTGGACGTGGTGCTGCCGAACGGGTTGACGGTGGGGTTGTACAACGCGGGGCACGAGCAGCAGCGGTTGCACGGGGAGTACAAGGAGGCGCTGCATCGGTTCACGATGGGGCACTTCTTCCCGAGCTACTCGTTTGACCTGGACAAGACGCTGTACTTCTTCACGAGCGGGCGGTATGAGCCCAGGAACAAGGGGTTTGATCTGTGCCTGGAGGCGATGGCGCGGCTGAACGCGCAGCTGAAGGCGGAGCAGACGGGGAAGACGGTGGTGTTCTTCATCGTGACGAAGAAGGCGACGAAGAGCATCAACCCGCTGGCGATGGAGAAGCGCGGGGTCTTGAACGAGTTGAACGAGGTGTGCGAGAAGATCGTGGATGTGGTGGGGAAGCGGCTGTTTGCGCGGGCGGCGAGCGGTGCGCGGCTGCGGATGGACGATTTGATTGATGAGTACTGGTTGCTGCGGTACAAGCGCGCGCAGCATGCGTTGAAGCAGCACTGCCTGCCGATGGTGGTGACGCACATCCTGGAGGATGACGCGAACGATCCGGTGTTGGCGCAGATCCGGCAGCTGGGGCTGGTGAATCGGGAAGAGGATCCGGTGAAGGTGGTGTATGTGCCGGACTTCATCACGCCGACGAATCGGTTGTTTGGGATCGAGTACGACCAGTTTGTGCGCGGGTGTCACCTGGGTGTGTTCCCGAGCATGTACGAGCCGTGGGGGTACACGCCGCTGGAGTGTCTGGCGATGGGCGTGCCGGCGATGACGTCGGATGTGGCGGGGTTTGGGCGGTATGTGGCGGAGAACTTCTCGGAGAGTGATAAGTGGGGGATGACGATCGTGCGGCGGAGGGGGCGGAGCTATCACGATGCCGCGGCGAGTCTGGCGGGGTCGTTGATGAGCTTTTGCCGGATGGAGAGGCGGGATCGGATTGCGTTGCGGAACGAGGTGGACAAGCACTCGTGGGAGTTTGACTGGAGCAGGCTGGGGCGTGCGTATCACGCGGCGCACGATCTGGCGCAGGCGCGGTATGGCGCGGACGTGGGTGGCGGGATCGCGATGGTGTCGGCGTCGCAGCTGGCTGGTCAGATGGCGGGGCAGATGGCGGGGCACACGGCGGGGCAGAGGGCGAGGGACGGTGCGGGGGCGAAGCCGTGAGTGACGAGCCTCGCGTTGAGTTGTATACGGATGGCGCGTGTTCGGGGAACCCTGGTCCTGGGGGTTGGGCGTACATCTTGCGGCACGCGGCGTCTGGTGCGGAGCGGGAGGCGAGTGGGGGGGAAGCGCAGACGACGAACAACCGGATGGAGCTGATGGCGGTGATCGCGGGGCTGACGGCGCTGAAGCGGCGGTCGAGCGTGGATTTGTACTCGGACTCGCAGTACGTGTTGAAGGGCTTGAGGGAGTGGATGGATTCGTGGAAGAAGCGGGGGTGGAAGACGGCGGACAAGAAGCCGGTGAAGAACCAGGATCTGTGGGAGCAACTGGACGAGCTGAAGGGGGGGCACGAGATTCGGTTCCACTGGATCAAGGGCCACAACGAGCATCCGGAGAACGAGCGGTGCGATGAGCTGGCGGTGGCGGAGGCGAAGAAGTTTGGGGGGTAGGGACTGGGCACTAGGCAGTAGGCACTGGGGAATGGGGAATGGGGAATGGGGAATG
>JBIKMF010000474.1:0-2902 GCA_044359425.1 Phycisphaerales bacterium | reverse complement strand
GGTCGTGGGCGTGACGAACTCGGCGAACGGGCGCGGGGTGATCGGGTGGAGCATCCGGGATGACGACACGGCGTACGGCCTGCTGGGGATTGCACCCGCGGGGCGGATGGCGTTGTTCGCGGAGGGGAACACGGGGGCGACGGGGACGAAGGCGTTTGTGATTGATCACCCGCTTGCGCCGGCGGACAAGGTGCTGATGCACTACTGCGCGGAGGGGCCGGAGCCGGTGCTCATGTATCGCGGGACGGCGGAGTTTGATAGCCGCGGGCGCGCGGAGGTTGAACTCCCCCACTACTTCGACGCGATCGCGCGGAACGCGCAGTACCAGTTGACGGCGATGGGCGCGGCGATGCCGCTGTTGCACGTGGAATCGGGCGTTGAGGACAATGGCGGGAGGACGTTTGTGGTCGCGGGGGGTGCGCCGGGGAAGAAGGTGTGCTGGGTGGTGACTGCGGAGCGGTACGACGAGCACTGCCGGCAGCATCCGCCGGTGGTGGAGATGGACAAGCCGGAGGCGCTGCGCGGGAAGTACTACGCGCCGGAGCTGTACGGGAAGGGCGCGGCGGACGCGATCAACGTGCGCGTGCCTGTGGGGAGTCCGAAGGAGCCGGAGCGGAAGGCGGAACCCGCGCGGGTTGCGCCGGCGGCACCGGTGCGGGCGCCGGCGCGGCGGGTGGTGGAGCCGGTTGCGCCGGATGGGGCGGTGCCAGCCCCCGTGGGGGGCTGAGGAAAGCAGCAAAGCTCAAAGCAGCAAAGCAGCAAATTCGGAGTGGAGGCAGGTGCGTCTTGGGGTAGGCCTGGTGAGCTCGGCGCTGAGTAGAGGCCGGGCGCGTTGCTATTGTTGGGCTGAAAGGGATTGCCCACTATGACGACGAAGCCTGCTGTTGTGACTCGATTTGCTCCTTCACCGACCGGCCACCTGCACGTGGGCGGGGCGAGGTCTGCGCTTTTCTGCTGGGCGTTTGCGCGGAAACATGGGGGGCATTTCACGCTGCGGATCGAGGACACGGATCAGGCGCGGAGCAGCGACGAGTCGGCGCGGGGGATCATGGAGGATCTGGCCTGGCTTGGGATTGACTGGGACGAGGGGCCGGAGTTTGTGTACGAGGGGAAGAAGATCGGCGGGGATCCGCAGGGCGTGGGGCCGTTTTTCCAGGCGCGGCGGGTTGCGTTGTACAACAAGTACCTGATGCAACTGATCGAGCAGGGGCGGGCGTATCCGGCGTTTGAGTCGAGCGAGGAGCTCGAGGTGAAGCGGAAGGCCGCGGTTGCCGCGAAGCAGACGTATCGGTATGACCGCGCGAGCTACCACGCGTATCCGACGCCGGAGGCGCGGCTGGCGCGCATGAAGGAGGCGGACGCGAAGGGGGAGACGTATCCGATTCGGTTTTATGCGCCGGCGGAAGAGGTGGTGGTGCAGGACGAGGTGCTGGGGGATGTGAAGTATGCCGCGGGGGAGATGGACGACTTTGTGATCCGGAAGGCGGATGGTTTTCCGACGTATCACTTCGCGGTGGTGGTGGATGACGAGACGATGGGGGTGACGCACGTGATGCGTGCGCAGGAGCATTTGAACAACACGCCGCGGCATGTGGCGTTGCAGAAGGCGTTGGGGTTTCGGACTCCGGTGTATGCGCACATGCCGCTGATCTGCAACATGGACGCGTCGAAGATGAGCAAGCGGGACAAGGCGAAGGTGGCGAGGAAGACGTTGAAGGAGGCGATGGCGAAGGACAAGGCGTTGAGCGCGGCGGGGGTGGGCGCGGCGATCGGGGTGGCGGCGAAGGAGCTGGAGGATTTCATCGCGGCGGAGAACGACTCGCTGGACACGGCGCAGAAGCTGGGCGCGTACTTCAAGATTGCGTTGCCGGAGATCGAGGTGTGTGACTTCCGGGAGAACGGGTATCTGCCGGGGGCGATCAACAACTTCCTGGCGCTGCTCGGGTGGAATCCGGGGATGAAGCTGGCGGACGGGAAGGACCTGGAGAAGTTTGACACGAAGTTCCTGGCGGAGCATTTCTCGATTGATCGGATCGGGAAGACGAGCGCGAAGTTTGACCGGGTGAAGCTGTTGAGTTTCAACGGGGACGCGATCAACGGGATGAGCGACGAGGAGTTTGCGCGGGTGTGGCGGGAGTTTTGTTCGCACGCGGAGCCACGGCTGGTGGAGCGGGTGCCGGAGGGGCAGCGGTGGCTGTGGCTGGCGAAGGCGATCAAGCCGCGGGCGAAGACGCTGCGGGACGGGATCAAGCCGGCGGGGCTGTTCATGATGGCGGATGAGGCGGTGGAGTTTGACGCGGGGGCGGTGGAGAAGAACTTGAAGGCGGATGGTGGGAAGGGGATGGAGATGTTGCGGGAGGTGCGGGCGCGGTTGGAGGGGTTGGCGGAGTGGACGCCTGGTGCGATTCACGGCGCGTTGGAGTTGATGGCGAAGGAGCGGGGTTTGGTGAACGACAAGGGTGCGGTGAATGTGGGGCCGGTGGCGGCGCCGGTGCGTGTGGCGGTCTCGGGGAGCGGGGTGACTCCACCGTTGGGGGAGACGCTGGCGGCGCTGGGGCGTGAAGGCGTGATGAAGCGGGTGGAGCGGTGTTTGGCGGTGAATGGGTGAGGGTTGGGTGAAGACGGAGACCGCGTCGGGTCATGGATCGCTTCGAGCTTTATGAGTGTTGTGTGCAGTCGCCGCGGCATGTGGTGAACTTTCTGCGTGCGGCGCACGGGGAGGAGCCGCTGGTTTTGCGGGAGGATTTCTGCGGGACGGCGGCGGTGTCGCGGCGGTGGGCGGCGGATGGGCAGAAGCGTGGGGATGATGCGCGGGCGCTCGGTGTGGATCTGGATGAGGGGGCTTTGGCGCGGGCGCGGGAGATGGCGGTGGGTGTGGACGAGCACCGGTTGAGGCTGGCGC
>JBIKMF010000473.1:0-2908 GCA_044359425.1 Phycisphaerales bacterium | reverse complement strand
CGCCGGCCTTGACCTTGAAGACGAACTCGAGGCCGCGAGTGGTATCGCAGTAGCCCGCACGGCAAACGCCCGACCAGTCCATCCCCGTGATCACAACGCTCGGGGCGTCGATCGGGAGACAGATGTCACCCAGCTCGCCGCAGTCATAGATGTAACCAGCGAGCCCCTCGCACCGACAGGTCTTGGATGTGCGGACACACTGAATACGAATCGAGTTCTTCGGCGTCCGCCCTCCGGTCGACGCCGCGTTCCCCTTCTTCGTCGCCTTCTTCTTCGCGTTCTTCTTCGCCATGTCGGTGTCCCCGGGTGTCCCCCTATTCAACCAATATCACATACGCTCCGCAAGTTCTCGGAGTTCTCCACAACCCATCAACTGAACGCGATCCTTACAGTCGCTCGAAACCCGGAAGATCGCCTACCAGCGGCAGGCAGTACTCGATGAACTTCCTGCTCACGTTGTTGTGGCCGCTCAGGAACTCCGCCGGCATGTGCCGCGTCTTTGCCGCCACGGCCGACAGGTCCACCCGCTTGAAGCTGCTGTGGTACGGCTCGCCCTCCCCCTCGCCCTTGAACAAGTCCGTACCCGAGCCCGTCCGGTAGATCGCCACGCTCCCGTCGTCGTTCCCTGCCATCGCCAGCTTCGCGGCGAACCGGCCCGCGCGTCGCGCCTCCATCCGATCGACCACGCTCGCGTCCGGCCAGCACCGCTGCACATACCCGAACGTGTCCGCCCGCACCCGCGGGGGCTTGCCGCCTACCGGCGTCAGCTTCTCCTTGAGGAAGTCCCCGAGCTGATCGCCCAGCGCACCCGAACCCGACAACTGCACGTTCCCGTGCGAGTCCACCTGCGCGTTCTTGATCAGCTTCGCGCCGATCGCCTGCCCGTCCTTGTCCGAGATCCCCTCGCTCACCACGATGTGGCAACGCCCCTTCACCGAGTAGATCCGCTCCACGTCCGCCACGAAGCGGTCCATGTCGAACGCCACCTCAGGCACGTAGATCAACTGCGGGCCGTCCGTCGTCGGCTGCGGGATCTCGTCAAACTCCCGGTCGCGACGGCGTGCCAGGGCGCTCGCCGCCGTCAGGAACCCCGCGTGCCGCCCCATCACTACGTTGATCTTGATGCCCGGCAGCGAGATGTTGTCCATGAAGTCCGCCATGCACGCCATCGCCACGAATCTCGCGGCAGACGGGAAGCCCGGCGTGTGGTCGTTCTCGAGGAGGTCGTTGTCCACCGTCTTCGGCACGTGGAAGCACCGCAGGTCGTAGTTCGCAGCCTTCGACTTCTCCTTCACGATCCGGCACGTGTCCGACGAGTCGTTGCCGCCGATGTAGAAGAAGTACCGGATGTTGTTCCGCTTGCAGGCGTCGAGGATGCGCTCGCAGTAGTCCGCGTTCGGCTTGTCGCGCGTCGAGCCCAGCCCGGCCGATGGGGTCATCGCCAACCGATCGAGTCGGTCCTGGTGCATGGTCGTGAGATCCGCGAGGTCGTCCTTCACGAGACCCTTCACGCCGTGGCGCATCCCGTAGATGCGGTCCACGTGGCCCGCCGCCGCGAGGCCGAGTCGAAGTCCTTCGACCACGCCAACCAGAGACTGGTTGATGACCGCCGTGGGACCGCCCGACTGACCGATGACCGCGTTGCCGCGGATGAGCTCTGCCATGACCGAAGACTCCTGAAAGCCCCTCCCAAGTGCGGACAACACTACGCGCGCGGCGGAGGGTTTGGGTGTCAACAATCGGCCATGGATTCGATACGACTGGCCTGCGTGCGCTACCTGAATACCGCTCCGCTCATCCACGGGCTCGACCGCCTGCAGGGGCTCACGCTTCTGCCGTGCGCGCCGGCCGATATCAGCGGCATGGTCTTCCGTTCGGAAGCCGAACTCGGGCTTGCTTCAATCGTTGATGCTCTGCGCGCACCGGCGGAAACCGTTCTTTTTCCCGTGGGAATGATCGGGTGCGACGGTGCCACCCTCACCGTTCGCGTCTTCTCGCGCGTGCCGCTGGCGAACGTTCGGGTTCTGGCGGCGGATCGGGAGAGTCACACGTCCGTGGTGCTCGCGCGCCTGATCATGAAGCGTTCGCTCGGTGTCTCTGTCGATGTAACGGATTACAGGGAGGGCGATCCCTGGCCGGAGGCCGTGCTCCTGATCGGGGACAAGGTCATCATCAACCACCCCCCGGAATCCCTCTACCCCCACCAGCTCGACCTCGGCCTTGCGTGGAAGGAACTCACCGGCCTGCCGTTTGTGTACGCCATGTGGATGGCGCGGGCCGCCGCGGCGGATGACCCGCGGGTCGTGCTCGCGGCCCGGCTGCTCGATCGCCAACGCCGACACAACGCGGGACGGATGGAGTGGCTCGTGCGCACCTACGCCCCGAAAGCCGGGTGGCCGCTGGAGACCGCGCGGCGGTACTTGTGCGATCTGCTGCGGTACGAGGTGACGCGAGGCGCGATGGACGCGGTGCGCGTGTTCGGTGAGATGGCCCGCGCGGAAGGGCTGTTGCCGGCGGGGGGGATGCCCCGGGTGGCGACGATCAGCGCAGCGACTTCCGCGCCGCCTGCAGCGCGTTGAGCGAGTAGGCCGTGATCAGCACCGGGTCGCTCTCCATCCAGCGATCATCCACGGAACGGAACGAGCCGTCCTCGTTCTGAAGCGTCGCGAGCTGGTTGATGAGATCGACGCGCCAGTCGCGGGCGCCGCCGGGGGTCAGCACCGACGCATCGCCGGACGCGGCCATCGCCTTCGCGAACATCACGTAGTAGTAATACTGACCGTCGGTCCCCACGCCGGGGTTCTCGCTGAGGGTGTAGTTCGCGGCGATCCACCGCTTCGCCGCGGTCACGCGCGGGTCGTCCTTGGTAAGACCGGCGTAGAGGTAGCTCTTGAATCCGGCGTAGGTC
>JBIKMF010000111.1:0-10903 GCA_044359425.1 Phycisphaerales bacterium | reverse complement strand
CCCGAGCCGACCCCCGCGCCCCTCCCGCCTGAGTTCTACGCCCATCCGCGCCTCAAGGACCGCAACGCGGTGCCCATCCGCTACTACGTCTGGATCGGCGGGCGCGAGCAGCCCGCCAACAGCGGCACCTTCGTCCTCGAAGACATCGCCGACTACAACATCCCGCCCCTCGTCGGGCTCGAGTCCTCCCCCGGTCTCCCCATCCCCGACGACCGCGATCCCTCCAAGAACATCGCGCTCCGCTCCGCCAAGTGGGCGATTGTTGCCGCCGGTCCCAACACCGTCTTCGGTGACGAGGACATCAACCTGATCGCCGGTGCCCTCAAGTCCCCCGTGCCACAGGACGTTGCGGGAGTTCGGGCCATGCGTGCCAAGGCCGCGGCAGACAACGTCGTGGAGGTGGGCCAGTGAACATCAACCTTCGTCGCGCTTTCACGATCGTCGAACTGCTGGTCGTGATCTCGATCCTTGTGCTCGTGCTCACGCTCGCCGTGCCGGCGTTCAGCTCGCTTCTGAAGTCCTCCGAACGCTCGCTCGCCGAGAACCAGTTCCGCGCCGGCATCGCCGCCGGTCGCGACGCGGCGATCCAGTCCGAGAGCGGCGACGGCGCCGCGGTCTTCTTCTTCGAGCCCGGCGGACGCTTCTCGATCATCCCGTGCGTTCACGTCGCCACCATTCGCGACAGCATCGCGCCGCTCACCGATCCCCTCACCGGCGAGACGGTGATCGAGCGCGATATCTTCGTCCCGCTCCCGTCCTCCGAGCCTGTGCAGCTCCCCTCCGGCTGGGCCGTGCGTGCCTATGCCCCTCCCGGTTCTTTCGACGATGGGGCGAATGATCCCAACGGCTGGTACGAGGGCGCGATGTGGACCGCTCGCAGGCAGTTCGGAAACTGGGTCTTCCCGGAGACCGGGTTCTACGACCACTTCCGGGGCGATCAGGGCCGCAACCGCCAGACGTTCCTCGTCCGCTTCAAGAAGGGTACCGGCGAGGTTGAGAGCGCCGACCGCCGCACCTGCCTGGTCGTCGACCTTTGCCCCGATGATGAATTCCGCGTCAATCCCCCGTGGGACGCGCAGCGTTTCGAGGTCGCCGAGAATCTCCCGCTTGCCATCCGCCGTGCCGCGGCACTCGTGAACGACGCCGCGGGCAATGCCGCGTCGGAGGCCCGGTGGCTCGGTGACATCGCGACCGACACGGTGCTCGCGCGTCCGGTCACGGAGCTCGCGCTGCACCAGGAGTCGTCGCTTGCGAGGGCTCTTGGGCTCCGCAATCTGAACCGTGTGACCAAGTCGCTGTACGACAACGACACGACGGATCCCGCGATCCCGGCCATCACACCCACGCTCGACACCGACATCTTTCCGCAGGGCGTCAACAGCCCGGAAGAGGTCGTGGACATGATCAACCGCTGGATCGAGGGCCGCCTCGAGATGAACGGCCGCATCGTCGAATCCGACGCGCGTCTGTTCACGTTCCAGCACTACGCCGGTCAGGTAGAGGAGATCGCCCCGTGAAGCCCCTTCCCATCCGCATCACCCGCGCGTTCTCTCTGATCGAGGTTCTCGTCTCCGTGGTCGTGCTTGCGCTCGGACTGCTCGGGCTCGCGGCGGTCTTTCCCGCGGTGATCCGGCAGCAGAAGGAAGTGATGATCGCGCGGACGTCCGACAGCGCCCGTGACTCGGTGCGCGAGGCGTTCGCTCGCACGTCGAAGAAGCCCGGCGACTCCCGGTTCATCGACTGGGACTACCTGACCAACGACGCGCTGATCTCCGCTTCGAACGTGCCGAACTCCTGCCCGATCGTGATCAACTACACGGGCGAGTGGGAGACCGACTGGGCATGGCCGGGTCTGCCCGCCGATGTTTCCGACAACTACACCCGCACCGGCGACGTCGCCGTCGGCGGTGGTCTTTACTTCGAGTGCGTCGAGACCCGCAACGGCGACGCCACGGTCGTCGCCAACGAAGTGAGCGACCTGCTCCTTCGCGACCCGACCATGCTCCGCTCCTACAGCCGGCTTTTCCCGGCCCCGTTCTCCGGCCTCGAGCCCGAGTATGTGTGGGACTTCGTTCCCCGCAAGACGGCGGGCGGCGCGCTCCAGGTCGCCGTCTTCGTTCGCCGCATCGACTCCGGTATCGCGGTCGCACGGGGCACCTCGCTCTCGAAGATCCTCTTCGGCACGATCCAGGGCAGCGACCCCGAGACCGCCCGCGACATCATGCCCGTCGCGGAGACCGACGACGGCGTTCCCACCGGCAACGGTCGTGGCCGCTACTCCCGCATCCGCCGCACGATCATCACCATCGACGCCGCCGATCCCACCATCGTCCGCGTTCCGATCAACGGCGGCACCGGCCTCGACGCAGACATCGCCGTCGCTCGCAAGGGGCAGAAGCTGATCGACGAGTTCGACTCGCCCACCGTGCAGACCGTCATCGACCGCGAACGCGATGGAACCGACTTTGTCCTCACCCTCTCGCCCGGCTACGGCGAGGCCCAGCGCGGTGAACAGGTGAGCGTCATCTTCACCCCCCAGGTCGCGGTTGACGCCTTCGTGGAGACCGTTCGATGAGAAGTCGCAACACCACACACGGTGACAGTGGGGGAGTCGGCGAATGCTCGGGCCCGGCTCCCGCACGCCGCCGTCGCGCGTTCACCATCATCGAGATCACCGTGTCCCTCGCGGCACTCGTGATCCTCTCCCTCGGCCTGGTCGCGATCCTTTCCGCCGTCGGCAAGACCGTCACCGGTGGTCGCAAGGCAAGCCGCCTCACCACCGCGGCACAGCTCATCGAGAGCGCGATCCGTCGCGATATCGCGCAGATCTCTCCGCAGGGCTTCCTCGTCATTCGTCAGCAGTACGTCGATGGCCTGCCCAACGGGCAGTTCGACGACCCCGCGCTCCTGGGCGCCGCCTCCGACCGCGTCCCGCTCTCCGAAGAGGACACCTCCGGCCGCGCCCGTCGCATCGACGAGCTCCTCTTCTTCCGCAACGGCGTCTTCGAAAGCAAGCGCACCCCGCTCAACCCCGACGCCGCGCCTGTGGCCTCGCGCACGGCCCGTGTGTACATCGGCCACGGCCAGCGCCGCGCCGAGAACCTGACCGCCAACAGCCCCTACAGCAACCCGTTCCCGTCTGATCGCATGATCGACGCGGGTATGCGGCTGGGCGAGCAGGCTCCCAACAACCCCAATCGCTACGCCTCCTCGTGGATCCTTCTGCGCAACGCGCTGGTGCTCTCGAAGCCCCGCGATGTTGAGAGCAACATCTACACACCGACCAACGTGTTTGATATCGACCCGACGACCGCCGCTGGGCGCCGCCGCATCGCCGACAGCCGGTTCCAGATCGGCATGCAGCCCGCCGCTCCGAGCATCTTCCGCGGGGTGAACTTCACCTACCCGCGCCCCGCGATCGCCGACGTCATCCGCGACGGATTCACGGGTGATCCCGATCCCCGCGGCGTCTCCCTCGCCTCGGGCCTTGTTGACATCGCCGCGACGGATCTCATGGAGATCCGCTCGATGGTCTACGGCTACGCGCAGAAGACGGGCCCAGGTCGGCTGGTGCCGGCCGGGCTGGTGCAGAACCAGATTCCCGTCCTTCAGCCCGATGAGTTCGCCTCAACGCCGTGGGATCCCGCCAACGGCGTGTACCGCACACGCCCCGCGTCGCCCGAGCCGCTCGACATCATCCACACCTGGATGAGCAACGCCTTTCCCGCCGAGTCCGACCAGACGCTCCAGAACGGCGCGTACCTCGGCCACGGCGAGCTCCCGGGCGCCCGCATGCGGGCCGAGGCCTCCGCGCTCAACCTGCTCGGCATCATCGAGAACGACGCAGCAACGCCCGTCGACCAGCGCAACCAGAGTTCCGCCATCGTCGATCAGCGGATGCTCCAGTCGTCCAACCTGCTCGTCGGCTGCACCGAGATCATCATCGACTGGTCGTTCTGTGAGTACGACGCGCTCGGCCGCCAGAAGTGGTACGGCCCCTCCCGCCGCGCGGGTGACACCAACGGCGACGGCGTCATCAACGATCAGGATCTGGTTGTGACCCGTCCGTACGGCACGGTCGATCCGCTCGACCCCGGCGCGAGGCTTCTCACACAGCCGATCCCGCTCCAGGACCCCGACGGCGATCTCGACGACGACGGCGATATCGACCAGACCGACGCCGACCTCGTGCTGCTGCCCTATCAGCACCCGGTCACCCCGCGTCTGATCTACGGCATCGATCCGCTCGACGATGGCTCTCACCTCGTTCTTACGTCGCACTTCGGCGACCTCGACCCAACCTACTCCTACGACACCCTGCTCCAGCGCCTCCGCGATGCGGGCGAACCCGACAACGTCCCCGGTGAAGAGGTCGTCCCCTGGGTGTGGCCCAAGATGCTCCGCTTCACGATCTCCCTCACCGATCCCGACGTCCCCAACTACGAGTCCACCTTCCAGTTCGTCGTGACACTCCCGGCGCGCGGCGATCAGTCCGCGAACTGACCCACGATCATTCCTCGCGTCCGGCCCTTTACGCCGGCCGTCGACCAGACCCGACCGAACACAGGAATCTCATATGCGACGCCTCATGCAGATGGTCCAGCAACGACGCAAGGGATCGGTCCTCGTGATCGTGATCGGCGTCCTCGCGCTGGTCAGCGTCCTCGCCATCGTCTATGTCTCCATCGGTCGCGGCGATACCCGTACACGCGCGGGTGTCTCGAAGCAGAACACCCTCGAGAAGCCCCCCGTGTTCGTGCGCGACTACATCGCCGGTGTTGTCGCCGACGACGTCGCCAGCTTCTACTGGAACCAGGCCAAGGTCCTCGGTGCCAACACCACCCCGTCGTGGACTCGCGAGAGCTCCGACTACGGCTACGTCTCGCCCGAAGTCATCTCCATCTCCACCCGTCCCGCGACCGATCCCCTCCGCGGCGCGTTCACCTTCAACCCCATCGGCTCCCTCCCGCACGACCCCGCCTTCCTCGCGCTGACCGAAACCCAGCTCCCGCTCCCCTCCCGCTCCACCGACCTGGGCGCCGCCAACCCGACCCGCATCCGCTTCGGCCCCTCCGATCCCTGGCTCGCGGCAACCTTTCCCACCAGCCTCAACTTCGACCACACGATCCCCGCCGGTGGCTTCGACGAACTCGAGCCCTACCCCACCGACACCGATCGCGACTGGCTCTCCATCACCAACATCGCCCCCGACGGTCTCTTCGTCAACCTCTACGCCCTCCGCGGCAACTTCAACGCCCAGCCCGGATTCACCGCCGGCGCACTGAGCGAGCGTCTTTCCCTCATCGACGATGGATTCGACGGTTTCGGCGATCTCAACCAGAACCACACCGACACCGACTTCGCCCTCGACGTCAGCGGCAACGACGAACGCAACCGTCCCTTCTACTGGACCATGCGCCAGCGCAACGCGTTCCGCTCCGCCGCGGTCTCGTCAAACGACGCGCTGGTCTCGAGCCCGAACTTCAAGCTCTACCAGTGGGCCGATGCCGACGGCGACGGGTTCCTCGACTCGCGCTGGTTCGAGCTGACCGACTCCAGCCAGGGACCGCAGAACTTCCGCCGTCTCTTCACGACCGACGACGGCTACCGCTGGTTCGTCGCCGCTCGCATCATCGACGCCAACTCGATGGTGAACGTCAACACCGCCGGTGATCAGCGCACCGCCGCGGCACGCGACGCGAAGCTGGGCGTTCCCTCCGATGTTGATCTCTTCACGCTGCTCTCGGGCGTTCACGGCTTCGAGCGGTTCACGACCGCCGACGTCAACGGCGAACAGACCGACGCCCCCGGTGGCTACGACGGTCTCCCCGAGCGGCTCACGGTGGTGAGCGGCAACGTCGAAGATCTCCCCGACTATTACGCGCCGCAGGTTCCCAACGGCACGACGGAGAACGTGCAGGCCGAGATCGACGGCGGCGCCGACCGCGTTCGTTCGTACAGCGTCGCGATTCGTTCCTACGACGCGCTGCGTCTCGCGCTCGCCGGCGGCCGCGTCCCCGAACTCTTCGACCCCGCGAACCCCGCGACCCGCTTCCAGGGCACCGTCCTCGACGACAACCTCGCCGAGTTCTGGGGTCTTGAGTTCGGTCGTCGTCGTGAGAAGTGGGACTGGGCCAACGGCGACTGGGACTACGAGAACGGCAACGATGATCCCCCCGGCGTCGATGTGACCTGGATCCCCAACCAGGCCGTCGCGCGTCGTCACGCCTACTACGCGGACTTCGCCAAACGCTACCTCGACGCCCGCGCCTCGCGCGACGAGAACGGCAACCGCAACCCCGATCAGTACGCGATCTACGGCCGCTTCGGCCTCGAGTCGCTCCTCGAACTCAACGTCTACCGCACCCGCAACGACTACGAAACCCTCTCTCCACTCGAGGCTACTTTCGCCGCCCGCGACATCAGTTTCGCCACCGCGGGGAACGTCCCCGGCAGCGTTCGCTTCGATCCCCTCCGGTCAAACCGCCCCGAGGCCGACCGCGTGCTCGGTGTCGATCGTGTCAACAACACGAACACCGCCCAGCTCCGCCCCGACGGCAAGGCCGACGTTGAAGCTCTCCACCTTGCTCGCGTCGACCTTCGCCAGCTTCTCACGCCCATCAGCGCCGCCCGCGTGCTTCGCGGCGGCACCGGCGTTGACCCCTTCACCCTCGCCGCTGGCGACTTCGCCTCCGGTGCAGATCTCGAACTCCGTCGCCACCCGGACGAGTTCCTCGCCCCGCTGCACAAGCGGCTGGACAGCTACAGCCTTGGTCTCGCGTGGGTCCGCCCGTCCGGTGGCAATCCCGCGGCCAGCCCGTTGATCCGCGCCCAGCGGTTCGAGGCCCGCAAGGCCGCGCAGACCGCCACGGAAGCTCTCTTCAAGGCGTACACCCGCGTGCTCGATGGCTCTCCCCGGTACCGCACGGAGGATGCGATCGAAGAACTCCGCCTGGCCAAGTGGAACCAGGACGAGATGAGGACCGCGTTCTACGGCTGGCAGGGCCCCGAAGTCGCGCTCCGCGCCGCCGCTCACCTCGCGATCAACGCCGCGGACATGCGGGACATGGACCGCGCGTACATCCTCGGCAACGTCGCGACCGCGGAGAACCGCTTCGAGCTCCGCAACCCCAAGCCCAAGGCGATCGTCGCGGCCGATGACCCGCACCCGGAGGACATCTTCCTCACGGAAACGATCGCGCCCACCGTCGCCCAGTTCACGCTCTACAACAACGAGATCGGCACGCTCGGCCAGCCCGGCGAACCCGGTGACCGCGACCGCTTCGAGACCGAAGCGAACATCCTCTACCCCAACAACAACGACCCCAACGACCCCGAGAACGACTTCGCCGTCCGCCTGGACGTCCCGAAGGACACCGCGCGACTCATCGTTCAGCCCGGTGCCAACCCTTCGCTCCCGGGCAACATCACCACCGATCGTCTCAAGCTGTACGGCATCGAGCCTCAGCCCTTCGTGACCGAAGTCGCGGTCTTCACGACCTACGTCGACATGCCCCGGGCCGACCGGGGTAACGACGAAGGCCTGGATCCCGCCGATATCGATGGCCCCATCGCCTTCGGCAACGCCGACTTCATGTACCGCGTACTCGCGTTCAAGCTCGTCAACCCCTTCGAGACCACGCTCAACGCGGACTACCTCAAGTCCTGCTTCGTGCGTTTCGCGAACGACACCTACCGCCTCTCGCCCGCCGAGTCGAGCATCACCGACAGCGAGTTCATCATCGAGCCCTTCGGCACCCGCGTCTTCTACGTGCTGCTCAACGCGGGCAACCCGTCCGCCGGCACCGGCTACTACGAGACCGTCCTCGCACGCTTCCCGCTCACCAGCCTCCCCGCGGGCGTCCCCGAGCTTCGGCGCGCGGTCGAGACCACGATGGGCGCTGGCATCGACGCGACCCCCTTCATGATCCTCCCCGTGGACGAGGCCACCAACCTCCCCGTGCTCCCGAACCTTGATTTCTTCGACGGCGCCCGCAGCGACTACGTCAGCCTCGAAGTCCAGCTCTGGCGCGAGGCTCCCACCTCCTACTACAACGGCATCAACCCCTTCACCCCCGCGAGCCTCAGCCGCAACCAGCTCCTCGACCGCATGCGTCTGCCCGCCGAGGGCTACGACGTTCTGCACGAAGGCACCCGTCTCGACGGCCTCGTCGAGATCTCCGGCACCGACAACACCGACAACGATCGCCCCTACTCGATCACCCTCTTCGGCGCGTTCTCGCGTCCCTCCGATCCCGCGATCTTCACCGCCTACGGCTCCGGTGCCGCGGAAGGCGTCCCCGATGGCGCGTTCCCCGCGTACTGCTTCGAGCCCAAGGATGCCAACTCCCGCCCGGGCGGCACCACCTGGAACTTCCCCACGCCCCGCAACGTCGAGCGCTCGCCCCGCAGCACGCTCAGCCAAAGCGATTTCAACAACAACGCGACCACTCTGTCTCAGGGCATGTGCGGCGGTGAGTCTGTCTCCGAGTGGAAGGACAACATGAAGGGCTCCACGCCCTCCGAGATCGTCCTCCACAGCCTCGCGATCAACCCCAAGCTCCCCATCGTCCCCGAAGACTTCGGCGGACCCACCGATCTCGTCGCCGCGAAAGAGCGCTCGATCGTCGATCTCTCGCGCGCTCCCGCGTCCACTATCGTCCCCGGCGACCCGATCACCACCGCCCGCAACGCCGCGACGTACGCGATGCTCAACCGCATCACGATCCCGCCGGTTCGTTCCGATGTCGCCGGTGACAAGGCCACCGGCCCCATCATCCCCTCCCGCCCCTCCGACCTGCTGACCCCGCTCGCCTTCGGGCCAGCGTTCAACTCCCACGAGTCCGCCGGTCTCTCCCCCTTCGACTTCTACCAGCAGTCCTCGTGGCGCTGGGCCACGCTCGGCGAAACCGCCGCCGCGGCAATGGGCTACTTCCAGATCACCAGCGTTCCGACCCTCCTCGACACCGACCCCACCTACGTCTACCTCCCGCGGGTTGATCTCGCCAACGGCCGTGAGACGTATCACCTCGACCGCGGCCACCTCCGCATCGACGACTACGTCCCCTTCTACGACCGCGACAACGACCAGAAGTTCGACACCGTTGCCGACCCCAACGCCGACCCCGGCACGACCGAGGACGAACTCACGCTCGCGGAGTCCGCTCCGCTGGCGATGCGCGTCTTCGACTACTTCCACGGCTTCGACCGCTCCATAAAGCTCGACATGACCCGCAGCGCGCCGGGCGTTGTCAACATCAGCACCGCTCCCTTGCCGGTGCTCTCCGTGCTGCCCTGCACCGCTCCGCCCACCAAGCTCGCCGGTCGTGACGAGGTGCAGACCCTCACGCTCAACAACGCGGTTGGTTCCTACACCATCACCTTCAACGGCGACCAGTCGATCCCGATCACCCCCGCGGCGGGCATTGGTGGTCTCATCGCCGGCATGAACTCCGTCCCCGGCCTCGTCAATAACTTCAGCGTCTCCGGCTCCGGCTCCGGCGGTGACTGGTCCTTCCAGATCCAGTTCCAGAACGCCCTCGGCCAGGCGGACATCAACGCCCTTTCGATCCAGCCCTCCTTCTCCTCCGGCTCCGCGACCATCACCGACAACGTGATCCGCGGCCGCGCCGGTGCGGGCAACAGCGGATGGTTCGAGCCCGCGCTCACCGGGGCCCTCAGCTCCAAGGTCGACATCGCCTCGACCATGCTCAGCTACCGCGACAAGCTCCCCGTCAACCTCCGCCAGCCCAGCTACGCGTACAACATCCCCAAGACCGCTGGCTCGGGCGAAGGCGGATCGACCGTCGACGTCTTCCGCATCAGCTTCGACGACGCCGGCCTCAAGCAGGACGTCGCGGGTACTCCCGACGACTGGACGTCCTGGTCGGCGCGGCGGACGGTCAGCCAGATCACCGGCCTCAACGAGCAGCCCGGCTTCCGGTCGCTCGCGGAACTCATCGGCATCCGCGTCCGTGAGTTGCCGACCCTTCAGGCCGGCGACGGCCGGTACAACGCCGGCGATACCTACCCCTTCACCCGTCTGGCCAACGAGCAGTGGCCTCGCTTCTTCGGCCTCCCCACCAACATCGACTTCCTGGGCTTTGACGTCAACGGCGGCCCCGGCGCCGCCCCGTCCGCTCCGGGTGAGAACGTCGGCAACGCCCGCCTCGCGTCCTACCCCGGGCTGAACGACACCTACTACCAGCGTCCCTTCGAGAACCCCCCGGCGAGCGGCCAGTTCTCACTGGCCCACAACACCCCGCAGGTCCGCAACAGCTACGAGGAGCAGCTCCTCATCCTCAACGCCCTCGGCGATTCGGTCTCGATCCGCTCGGACATCTACATCGCCTGGTTCGTCCTCCACGGGTACAACGAGCAGGACTGCCAGATGGCCCCCAACAGCGCGACCCCGCTGGTCCCCTCGGTCGCCCGCCGCTTCGTGATGGTGATCGACCGCTCCAAGGTCGTCCGTAAGGGCGACAAGCCCGAGATTCTGCTCTTCAAGGAAGTTCCCTACGCCCCCTTCCAGTAATCGCCGAAAGACAGACAATCCTGAACTCGTCCGCAGGCCCGGCCCACGCTCCGGGCCTGCGGGCTTTTTGCCCCGCGCCTACACTCCCGCCAACAGGGTGTAGCTCAGCTTGGTAGAGCATGTGGTTTGGGTCCACAAGGTCGCAGGTTCGAATCCTGTCGCCCTGATTATCAGCGGAAGGTTCACGGTGCAGGTTCCACGGCTCGCGCGTGCTCCACGCCGACCGCCGCCATTGGCCAAACGCGGATAGAGTTTTTTCATGAGCATTCCCGTTCACTCGTGGATTCCCGCCGTGGCTCTCGAAGGGCGCGTGGTTCGGCTGGAACTGCTGGAGGCGAGGCACGCACCGGACTTGCTGGCGGCATTCGA
>JBIKMF010000472.1:0-2913 GCA_044359425.1 Phycisphaerales bacterium | reverse complement strand
ATGGGCCCAGATGTCGTCGGTCTGGCCGAGCCGCAGGCCTACCTGAAAGAGCTTCTTCATGTACTCGCGGTCGAAGGTGTCGGAGGGTTTGTCGAGGAAGTCGTCGGGGATGGAGGCGAGGTTGAACTCGATGCCGTCGCGCTGGCATCCGAGGTAGATGCGGTAGAGATCGCCGACGCCCTGGGCCTTGATGAGGGTTGCCACGGCGCGCTGGGCGAGCGTGATCGTGCGCGGGCGGACCTCTTCCCAGTCGGGGGCGAGGCGGCTGTTGCGGATGACGTACGCGTGGCGCTTTCGGCCCGAGAAGCCGTATTCATCCGCGAACTGGGAGATGCAGAACGAAGCTGGGTAGAGGAAGACCTGCGCTGCGGTGCCGCCGTCGGAGTGGAGCTCTGAGTAGTTCGTGCCCTCGGCGACGACGTCGATGAGGACCGGCGGGAAGACCCCGGGGATGGCGGCGGAGGCGACGAGGACGTCGATGAAGAGTTTGCGGCGCTGGGGGTGGTTGGTCGCGGCGAGGGCCCCGAGCCTCCAGAGGACGGGCTTTTGAGCGTCCATATTGGTGGTGCCGACCAGGAGTATGCGGCCCTTGCGATACTCGGCGGCGATGTGGTCGAGGAAGTCGTCGTCGATGTTCTTCTCGAGGATGGTGCGGAGGGGGGTGGTGTCGGAGAGGGCGTCGGAGGTAAGGGCGCCGAGGATGCCTCGGAAGCGTGAGATGTCCTTGGTGCTGATGGTGGTGTAGAGCTCGGCGAGAACGCCGTCGTACTCGGGGCCCGCGAACGCGAAGGGGGCGATGAGCGCGCCGGTGGAGATTCCGGTGACGATCTTAAAGGTTGGCCGGGTTCCCTTGAGGGTCCAGCCGCAGAGCAGGCCGGCGCCGAACGCGCCGTCTGAGCCACCTCCCGAGAGGGCGAGGTAGTGGGCGTCGTTGGCGAGGAGCGTCTGAAGATCTCCGTTGGCGGTGGCGAGTTCCTCGTTCCAGCTGTTGACGAGCGCGGCTTCGAGCGTCGGGGTCATGGTGTGTCCCCAGCAGCGAATGCCTTCGAGTCCTGGGATTTCGGCGCGGTCTTCGAGGGCCTGGGGAACGGCGGGGCCACGGTGGCCGCTGCAGGCGACCAACCAGAGAAGAGGCATGAGGAGGACGAGCCGGAGCGCGAATCGGAGGTGCATGGGGGGAGTCTACCGGAGTGGGGGAGTCTCGCGGGGGCCACGCGGCGAAGGTCAGGCGCCCATGCGCCACGCGCGGTGGCGGCATCCCTTGGTGCGACGCATCACGTCGCGGACGCCGAGGCGCCGCTTGGACTGGGAGAGTTCGGTGGGCTCGATCCCTGCGAGTCGGGCTCGCCAGAGGATCTCGGTTTCCGGTGCCTCGCCTTCTTCCAACTGGCTCAGCAGGAAGGCGTCCGCGGCGATGGCGGCGAGGCCTCGGGCGGGAGCCGGAATGAGGAAGCGACGGCGGGTTGCGTCTTCGATGGTGGGGCAGTTTCCGTTGGGGAACCACTGACCGATGCCCGGACCGCCACGAGGGGTCGTGGAGGGGATGACCGCGACGACGGCGATGGATGATTCCCAGGCGAGTTGGGCGAGGTGGACGACTCCCTCCCGGACGTGTTCGGCGAACAGCGCGTCGAGGGGGTGGACGATGAGGTGGGTGGTGCCGAGCATGCGGCAAAGGCGCGAGAGCCGCTCGGCGGTGGTTGCGGGGTCGTCGGCGGCGAGCGCGGCGGTGTCGATGATCTCGAGGGAGGGGTGTTGGGTCGGGTCCGGCGCGTGGTCGTCGGCGAAGAGGGTGAGCGCGAGTCGGCGCGTTGTGGCAATGGCCAGCCGGAGGTTCTCGCCGGTGCGCGAGCGGTGTCGCAGGGAGCCCAGCAGCTCGAGCAAAGTCAGGGTTTTGCCGGTGCCACCCGGTCCGTCGATAACGGTGAGCGTGCCTTGGGTGGGCAGCCCGATGGGCTCGGGCGCGGGCTGTTGGGGGGTGTGCCCGACGGTGAGGGGGGCGTGCTGGGAAGCGGTGTACTGAGTGGGTTCCATCTGTCCTCCGAATGGCTCTTGTTTGGGTCATGCTATCGGTAGGTGTTTGGTCTGTCCAGTCGTTTTCACAATTTGTTTGGTCTTTTGTTTTGGGCGTGTCAGGGCATTCCGGAGGCGGGAAGAACCGTTAGAATGGAAGCGGAGGCTCTCATGGCCCCGTTTGAGGAAGACGGCGATCTGGAAGGGGGTGCACGCCCGGGAGAGGGTGGGGACGCCGTTTCCGCGGATGGCCTGGGGGAGGGGTTTGCGGGAGTTGAGCCGCGGGCGATCGAACCTGGGTTGTCGTCGTGGGCGATCCCTTGGAACCAAGGGGTGGTGCCCGGGTATCGGATGCTGAAGCGGTTGGGGCGGGGGGCGCAGAGCGTCGTGTATCTGGCGGAGCAGGCGAGCACGCGACGGCTGGTCGCAATCAAGATGTTTGAGATGGATCAGGTTGTGACTCGAGCGCAGCGGGCGCGGTTTGAGCGCGAGGCGGACATCGTCGCGACGCTGAAGCATCCCGGGATCGTGATGCTGTACGACCGGGTGACGATGTCGGGCGGGCGGATGGCGCTGGTGCTGGAGTACGTGCGGGGGCTGCAACTGGGGAAGTGGGTGGCGGAGGCGCGGGGTGCGTGGTCCCCTTCGGACCTGCGGAGGATGATCGCGCGTGTTGTCGCGCAGATCGCGGATGCGGTGAACCATGCGCATCAGAACGGCGTGGCGCACCGGGATCTGAAACCTTCGAACATTCTGGTTGACCGGGATCACAGGCCGCACGTGCTGGACTTTGGCGTTGCGAAGCTGCTTGAAGTGGAGGGGCTGACGGCGACGGGCGATGAGCCGGCGACGCTCGCGTACGCATCACCGGAGCAGTTGGAGGGGAGCGATGTCGACCAG
>JBIKMF010000110.1:0-10946 GCA_044359425.1 Phycisphaerales bacterium | reverse complement strand
CGGCCGTTCCACCGCTCGAAGAACGCGCGGGTGCGGGCGGGGTCGTGCGAACTGAGTTCACGCACGATCCACTTGGTCGCCGAGGTATCGAGGTACAGGTTCGCGTGACGGCCGAGCAGTTCGTCCAGGAAGGCGAGGTCTTCGGGCCATCCGCCCATATGCGCGGCGATCCAGGGACCCGCGAAGCGGTCGAGCATCCGCTCGAAGCCGCGGTAGTGGTCGATCTTTCGCCCGAACCGCGAGGGATCGGCGTATCGCGTGCTGAACCATGTATCCGGGTCGGCGATGTGGACGATCATCATCATCCCAAGTCGCTCGGCGAGTTGGCACGTTCGGACCCGCCACTCGCCGTCAAACCCGACGAGTTCGCGCCCGGACTGGTACGGGAACAGCTCGCGGAGACGCGGGGCGTTCCAGAGTTTCACGGCCTTGGCACCGAAGCGGGTGCGGAACCCCTCGACATCCTGAAGGTACCCCTCCATCATCGCGTACGCCCGGTCGGGGGCGCGGAAGTCGGGGAAGGCGATGAACTCCACCATGTCGCCGAGAACGTCGCGAACCGTCGCACAGTCCTTCAGCCGCACCTGCGTCACGACGTGGGAAACGCCGAAGGCCTCCGCGACCTGCCGCCAGATCGCCGCCGCGCCCGCGCCGTTGACGTGGGTGTGCATGTCCACAATGGGGCAGAGAACCGGCATGGCCGCCGCCTCCGCGCGGTAGTCAAGGCCGAACCTGTTCGCGGCGGAAGGGGCTACCGTCCCAGCAGATGTGAACGAACTCGCTGTCACTGTGGCCTTTCGGGGTCGGGGACGGAGAAGATCCGGAGGATATGTCGAGCAAAGTGCCCATGGACTCCCCCCCGAACATCGTGATCGCACACGACTGGCTCGTGGCCCGGCGCGGCGGCGAAGCGGTCCTCAACGCCATCGCGGAGGCCCTGAGGCCCCATGGAGTTCTGGGGCCGCTCTTCACAATGTTCGACTCGGGTGTCCGCCTCGGCGCTGCCGTCGACTCCTTGCCCCGGGAAACCTCGCTCCTGCAGCGCATCCCCGGCTCGGACCGGCTTCGGCGGTGGCTGCTCCCGGCGTTTCACGCGGCGGTCGCTGAGCTTTCGCAGCGGCTGGAACGCGAGCATCAGGAACGTGGGATCGATCTGGTCGTTTCGACCAGTTCCGCGGCGATGCTCGGGCTGTGGCCCCCCGCCGGCGTGCCGCACCTCTGCTATCTGCACACCCCGGCGCGGTACATCTGGAACCAGACCGACGCCTACGCCGGGGCATCCGGGCTTCAGGCCTTTGGGCTGGGACTCTTCGGCCCCACGCTGAAGGACCTGGACCGCGAGGCGTCACGGAGCGTGACGACGTTCGTCGCGAACTCCGCGCACACCGCTTCGCTCGCACGCGAGTGCTACGGACGCGACGCCCTCGTCATCCATCCGCCAGTTCGCACGGAGTTCTTCACCCCGGCACCCATCACGCGCGAGGACTTCTGGCTCGCGGCGGGCGCACTCGAGCCGTACAAGAGGTTCGATCTCGCGATCGAGGCCGCTCGAATCGCGGGGCGTGAGCTGGTCATTGTTGGAAAGGGAACCTGCCTCGATGCACTCCGCCGGCAGGCGGGCGAGGGCGTTCGGTTCATCACGAACGCGAGCGACGAAGTTCTTCGGGCCCTGATGCGGCGGGCCCGACTGCTGGTCTTCCCGCAGGTCGAGGACTTTGGCATCATCGCCGTGGAGGCCCAGGCCTGCGGCCTCCCCGTCGTCGCGCGGCGCGCGGGCGGCGCACTCGACACCGTGCTCGACGCCGTCACCGGTCGGTTCTTCGTTGACGATAACCCCGAGGCCCTCGCCTTCGCGGCGGAACGCTGCCCCGAGCCCGATGCCCCTGAGATCCGGGCCCACGCCGAGCGCTTCGGGCACGGCCGCTTCGCCGAGCAGTTCGCGGGCGTCGCGCTGCGGTCGATCAGGAAACCGCGCTGAGGGCGGACATCTCGATCCGCGGCTCGGTTGTGAAGCGCGTCGCGACCACCAAGCCGATGTACATCTCGTAGTCGGCTTCGAGATCGAGATGACGCGAAACCTCACAATCCAGAACGACCGAGGACCGAGGCAGCACCGGAGCTCCGGTGGCCAACCGGCGCGCTCCGAGGACCTCGAACTGGTCCCCGTCCCGTGGCCGCGCGGTCTCGGCGAACTTCTTGTGCGCGAGACGGTCGGTGGGGTCGATGCTGCACAGGGCGAAAGCGCGGCTGTCGCGGATGAGCGGCACGATCCAGTGCCCCTTGCGGAGCGAGACCGAGACCAGGGGCGGCGCGTCGGCGCAGGCGCACACCCACTTGACGATCACACCGGCCCGCCGGTTCTCGTGCTGGGCCGTCATGACAAAGCTCGTCCGCTGAATGGCGGCGAGCACCTGCTGAACCTCACACATCTGTGTCTGCATAAGGCGAGCCTCCCCTGGCAAGCCACTCGATGCCCCGGCGAAGAAACGCCGGACCCCTGTGAACCCCAAAGACACGCACTCCAGCGATACCCCATCGATGGCGGAAGGGCGATTCCTGCGCAGACTGTACCGGGTTTGGCAGATCACAACTTATCACCAATTTCTCCACAACGAAGGGCACAATTCGGTTATTCTGGGACCGAAGGGGGCAAAGTGTTGCAAAGTGTGGCAAAGTGGATAGACTTTCGGGACGGGGAGCCGATACGGGAAGAGATCCCGAGGCCCGCCGGTCGGGACGAGAAGGAAGCAACGCGTGCTCTTTACTGGACATGCCGAGCTCACCATCGACCCGAAGCAGAGGTTGGCGATTCCGTCCAAGTACAGGTCGCAGTGGTCTGAGGAACGGGACGGGACGGCGTGGATATGCGTTCCGTGGTCGGCCCGGCAGATCAGGCTGTACACGGAACGGACGTTCGAGTTGCTGGCGTCGGAGCGGAAGGATTCGCTCACCCAGGACGCGGACGAGGCCGAGTTGGATGCGGATTTGTTTGGCTTCGCAGAACGGATTGAACTCGACAGCGCGGGGAGACTGACGATCCCCAAGCTTCACTTGCAGATGACGCAGTTGGGCACCGAGGTGGTTGTGGTCGGTGCCCGGAACAGACTGGAGATCCGCGATCGGCTGGCGTGGACGGCGACGATTCCTGAACGTTTCGCTCGTCTGCCTCAGTTGATCAACCGGATCGAGCACAGGAAGGGACAGCAACCGGGAACGGCTCTTCAGGGATGAACCGTTCCGCTGGCCCTTAGGCACCCCGCCGGCACGCATGGCCGCGAACCGGCGAGGACAGCCCCGACGTCTCCGAAAGGGGACGGCTCCTCGGAGCTCCTCGGGACTTCTCTACCGCACACTACTGTCGATCACGGCACGGACGAACTTTGTCAGCCATTGCCCCACCGGGTCTCGGAAACGCAAGGATGCGCGACCGAACACGGACGAGATCGGGAAACCGATCCCGGCGGCGAGGCCAACACCGGATCGACACCACGCTCCCGGCCGAAGACCATCCGGCCGGGCGCTTTCCGGGGTCTCATCCACGGGCGAAAGCCCTCGGATGGGACCTCATCAGGCACCACCGACGGCGGGGCGCACCACCACCACCTCCCATCGAATGCTCCGTCGTCACATGCCACCCCGCGAGAGCGGGGTGTTGTGTTTTTGGCCGCCTCACCCTTCGGCCCCTTCCACCACCCGCGCCACCCGGTCCGGTATTCTGCTACATCTCGACCTCGGCTGCGTCTGTACATCCAGAGGGCCCACACCGGGCCCCCTGCCTGTTCAGGACGAGCACCCCCATGGATACCGTTCCATCCGTGACCGAACACCTCTCCAACGCCAAGCCCGGGGACGACCCCAAGGCCAACGAACTCCTCCCCCTCGTCTACCAGGAACTCCGCGCCCTCGCCGCGGCACACCTAGCCCGCGAGCCCGCCCGGGGGCGTGCCCACACCCTTCAGCCCACCGCCCTCGTTCACGAGGCCTTTCTCAAGCTGGTCGGCAGTGACACAAGCTGGAGCGGCCGGGATCACTTCATGGCCGTCGCCGCCGTCGCCATGCGCCAGATCCTCGTCGATCACTCCCGCCGCCGAAACGCCGACAAGCGCGGCGGGGGTCGCGAGCGGGCCGAGATCTCCATCAGCGACGTCGAGGCCCCGGGGGGCGAGATGCAGGACTTCGACGTCCTCCGCATCGACGCGCTGCTCACCGAGCTCACCGCACTCGGCCCTCGCCGCGCCCAGATCGCGGAGATGCGCCTCTTCGGCGGCATGAGCATCGACCAAATCGCGGGCGTCCTGGGGTGCTCCCGGATGACCGCCCACCGCGACTGGCAGACCTCCCGAGCGTGGCTTGCCGCGAGGTGCCAGGATCCGCCCCGTGCCTAGCGAGCCCGCTCCCAACGGCGGTCCGACCCGCTTCGACCGCGCGGCAGATATCTTCCACGAGCTCCGGTCGCTCGGGCTGGTCGAACGCCAGGCGCTCGCGATCATGGACCATCCGAACATCGCGAAGGTGTTCGACGGCGGCGCCACTGAAAGCGGCCGACCGTACTTCGTGATGGAACTGGTCAAGGGTGTTCCCATCACCGAGTGCTGCGACGAGTCGACGAGGGGCTGGGAGTGGAAGTGGCTCGGGGCCAACGCCGACGCGAGCACCGCCGCGTTCACTCCGCGACAATCGCTTCGACAAACCGGGAGTACTCGTCCCGCATCGGTAGCTCCAGCAGCGGCTTCAGCTTCCGACGTGTCGCGGTCACCGCAGCTCCGGTCTTCGGATTCACCGCGGGCCGTTCGTACTCTTCCCACACCACGCCGACGCCGCGACGCTGCCACGCCGGCAGGTCGTTGAAGTTCACGCCGCGACGAAAAAGGAGTTCGTTCTTGTCGGCGATCGAGACGCCGGACAGCGACTTGGCGGCGTCGTCTGGGCTCACGCCCTCATCGCGCAGTTTCCAGTAGCACCACGCGTTGAGCGCATTGCGATGCGCGTCCTCGCTGCGCCAGCGGAAGTAGTCGACGACCAACGCCGCAGTTGGCAGTTCGATGATCCGGCAGTCAAACGCCGCGGGACGTCCGACGCGTGCCGAGAACGCTCCGCTGGCCTCTCCCGCCAGAATTGAGGTCCACTTTCGGATGCTCCGACCGAAGGCGGTCGCGTCTCTCGGGAAAAGCAAAGAGATCTCGTCGCTCTCGGTGTAGCCGTACACGCACGGAAAGCCGCAGTTCATCAGATGCTCGACCGTCGCGATCATGTGGTCGCGAAACACTACATCGAAAGGCCGCTCGAAGGCCATGATCTCCTTCGTGAGGCGAGTGAAGCTGCGACCATCGATTCGGGCGACGATGAACGTCTCGGGCAACGCGCTCGGATCCCTCGCGAGTTCGAAGGTCCGCATCTTGGCGTCGAGTTCGTCAAACTTCATCTCGCCACTCCTCCACCGCGAATCCGCCAGGACCCGCCCTCACAAAGTACAACTGGTCAAAGCCTTCCTCGCGCATCGGCAACTCGAGCTTTGCCGAGGTCGCCTTCACACCCGCGTCAGGCACACGAACCGCATCGGGTCTCGCGGCGTTTCGCTCGAGAGCTTCGGCGAGGCGGGCTGAGAAGTAGTACCCGACAACGCGAAAGCCCGCGGCACGGGCCGCCTCGATGTACTTCGCACGCTCCGCGCGCGTCGGATTGGTGTTGTCGATCACGAACGACTGCTTCGCCTCAAGACACGCTGCAAGGAGCACACCTTCCCGGTGCCGAGTACGGAGCATGTCCAGATTCAGCCGGACGTGCGTCTCCGTGAACCGCTCCCGACAGAACGTGCTCTTGCCGCTCGCCTGGATGCCGCACAGGATGACCGCCTCCATCGCAGCCCCCCACTACTTCAACAACCGCTCCAAATAGTGGATGTCCACCCCGCCCCGCTGGAACGCGCCGTCCTGCATCAGCTTCTGGTGCAGCGAGATCGTCGTCTTGATCGGGCCCACCTTGAACTCACGCAGCGCGCGGAACATGCGGTCGATCGCCGCCTGACGCGTCTCCGCGTGCACGATCAGCTTCGCGATCATGCTGTCGTAGTTCGGCGGCACCACGTACCCCGGCACCACGTGCGAATCCAGTCGCACGCCCAGCCCGCCCGGCACCTGCCACGTGTCGATCTTGCCCGCCGACGGACGGAAGCCCTTCTCCCAGTCCTCCGCGTTGATGCGGCACTCGATCGCGTGCCCGCTCACCTTCACGTCTTCCTGCTTGAACGAGATCTTCTCCCCCGCCGCCACCATGATCGACATCTTCACGATGTCCACGCCCGTGATCATCTCCGTCACCGGGTGCTCCACCTGCACCCGCGTGTTCACCTCGAGCATGTAGAACTTCTGGTCCTCGTCCATCAAGAACTCGCACGTCGCCGCGCCCGAGTACTTCGCGGCCTTGATCAGCCTCGCCGCGGCCTCGCAGACTTCCTTCATCTTCGCGCGGTCGATGTTCGGCCCCGGGGCCTCTTCGATGATCTTCTGGTGCCGCCGCTGCATGGAGCAATCGCGCTCCCACAGGTACACCGCGTTGCCGTGCTTGTCGCCCAGGCACTGCACCTCGACGTGGCGGGCGTGCTCCAGGTACTTCTCGATGAAGACCGCGCCGTTGCCGAAGGCGGCCTGCGCCTCCTGGCTCGCGATCCGCAGCATGCTGCGGAGCGTGGCCTCGTTGTGGCACACCTTCATGCCACGGCCGCCGCCGCCCGCGCTCGCCTTGATGATCACCGGGTAGCCGATCTCACGCGCGACCCGCACCGCCTCTTCCTCGTCCTCGATCGCTTCCTTCGACCCCGGGAAGACCGGCACACCGTTGGCCCGCGCGGTCTTCTTGCAATCCACCTTGTCCCCGAGCATCTGCATGCTCTCGGGGCTCGGGCCGATGAACTCGATCTTGCAGTCGCGACACGCCTGGCTGAAGTCGGGCCGCTCGCTCAGGAACCCGTACCCCGGATGGATCGCGTCCACATCGGCGATCTCCGCCGCGGCGATGATCCTCGCGATGTTGAGGTAGCTCTCCTTCGCCGGCCCCGGCCCGATGCAGATCGCCCGGTCGGCAAGCTTCAGGTACGGCGCATCCTTGTCGGCCGAGCTGTACACGCACACGGTCTCGATGCCCATTTCCTGGCAGGCCCGCATGATGCGGAGCGCGATCTCTCCGCGGTTGGCGATCAGTACTCGCTTGAACATTCGTCGCTCGCTCTCGATAGCTTGACCATCGAACGCCCGACGCGACCCGCGCGCCGCTGCGTCCGTTCTACCCGTGCACCAGATTCATCGTCCCGCCGTCTCACGTCGGACGGATCGAGAACAACTTCTGCCCGAACTCGACCGCCTGCCCCGTCTTCACGAGCACCTGCTCCACAACACCGGACTTCTCCGCCTTGATCTCGTTGAAGACCTTCATCGCTTCGATCAGACACACGACCGTGTCCGGCGTCACGCTCTGGCCGATCTTCACGAACGGTGCCGCGTCGGGATTCGGCGCGAGGTAGCACGTCCCCACCATCGGGCTGTCGATGGTCGACTGCGGGCCCGCGGGAGTCGGTGCCGGCGCGGGAGCCGCCGGAGCCGGTGCCGCGACCGCCGCCGCCATCTGCACCGGGGCCGCCACCACCGGCGCGCCACAGGCACCCCGCTTCACATTCACCACATCTTCGCCCTTCTCCAGGTAGACCTCTGTGAGGTCGTTGTCCTTCATAAGAGCGATCAGTTCCTTCAGCTTGCTGATGTCGATCATGGCTTCGTTCCCACGCCGCCTTCGCGACGGTGTTGAGTCTTGACACGCCGTGCGGGTGAGGTTCGGTCTTCACCCCGCAGAGGCGAGTCGCCATGATACCGCAGCGGCGCGCGAAAGAAAGTCCGCCCACGCGGACTCACCCGATCATTTTCCTAGCAAGTTTCCCCCACCACTCAGATCCGCACATCCAACCCCGACCCACCCGCCTTCGGCCCCCTCGCGCCGTACACCCGCGCGAACGCCGCCGCGTCCACCGCGCCGGCGGAAACCACACCCCACACCGGCCTCTGCACGCCCGCCGGAACGATCAACGCCCCAACCTTCTGGGCAGCCCGCGAGAGCGGCGCCAGGTCCCGAGCGGTCCGAACCGTCACGTCCTCCGCCGGTGCCTCCCGCTCCATCAACCCCTTCACGAGTTGCGGCATCCGCACCGCCTTCGAACGCCCCTCGCCGCTCCCGTCCCCCGTCGCCCCGCCCCCGCGCACGCCCGCCGTCAGTCGGATGATCGCGGCACGGAGAGCGGCTTCGTCGGTTCTTCGGATGTCCATCCCCCACCCCATTCGAACCGCATGCCGACCGCGAGCCGTCCCAGAATCCCGCCCCGCAACCGCATCCGGTCCCGTCCTCCCCTTCCGACCGTTCCGGATGTCGTTCCCACGCAACACGACCGCGCTGCTTTCCCGCGACACGACCGGGCTACATTGCTCCTCACGTGCTCAGGACCTCCGACCTCGATTTCGATCTCCCCCCCGAGCTGATCGCGATGACCCCCGCGGCTCGCCGCGCCGACGCGCGCCTGCTGGTCATTCCGCGCACGGCACCCGACCGCCGATCTCACCGCTCCGTCGCGGACCTGCCCTCGCTGCTCCGCGCCGGGGACCTGCTCATCGTGAACTCGACCCGCGTGATCCCCGCCCGCCTCGAGGGCCAGCGCGCCGACACCGGCGGACGCGTAGAAGGCCTCTTCCTGAACGCCCGCGCGGACCGCTGGATCTGCATGCTCCGGGGCAAGAGCATGCGTGCGGGCATCGAAGTCCGTCTCCACGATCCTCAGGGCCAGCCCAGCGCAATCACCCTCCGCCTCGAGCAGCGCGACGAGGAAGAAAACGCCTGGGTCGTACTCCCGCTCGACAACGGCACCCCCCCCACCGACACCCTCGCGTGTCTGAACCGCGTCGGTCGGACCCCGCTCCCGCCCTACATCCTGAAGGCCCGCAAGGCCGCGGGTCTGGACCAGGATTCGCCGCAGGACCACGAGCGCTACCAGACGGTTTTCGCGGGGTCGCTGCACTCCGGCGAGCCGGCGACGGGCGCGGTCGCCGCTCCCACGGCCGGGCTGCACCTCACGCCGCCCTTGATCGAGGCACTCCACGCGATGGGCGTCGGCACGGCCGAGGTCGTGCTTCACGTGGGTGCGGGCACGTTCAAGCCCGTCGAAACCGAGTTCATCGAGCAGCACCGCATGCACGCGGAGTGGTGCCACCTCCCCGCGGCGACAGAAGCACGAATCGCGGCCTGCCGTGCCGCGGGGGGGCGTGTGGTCTGCGTGGGGACAACCTCTGCACGAACGGTGGAGTCCTTCGCACTCGCGCGCGAGCGGGGTGAGCCCCCCGCGGGGTGGATGAGCACGCGACTCTTGATCTCCCCCGGGTACCGCTGGCGGTGGACGGACGGGCTGCTGACCAACTTCCACCTGCCGAAGTCGACCCTCCTCGCCCTGGTCTCGTCGCTCTTCGAGGGCGGCGTTCCCGACCTGCTGGGGGTCTACGCCGAGGCGATCCGGGAGCGGTACCGGTTCTTCAGCTACGGCGACGCGATGATCATCCTTCCTTGATCGCTCGACGAAACGCCACCGAAACCCGCTAAAGACCACGCGGTTTTCCCCGCCGCCGCTACACTATGGCCGGACGGCACCGGTGGCCGATATCTTGGGGCGCGGCAGGATGCCGCGACGCGACCGGTCGAGGACCTGAAAGGGAGTTCTGGTGCTTCTCTCCGAGTTGGTCAGGGTGATGGCAGCACGCACGGCCGCGACCGTCCGCGGTGGCACTCCCCCCGAACTCGTCCGCGTCTGCGACATCACCGAAGACAGCCGCACCGTCGTCCCCGGTTCCCTCTTCATCGCTCGCGGCGGCCTGAAGGCCGACGGCCGGAAGTTCGTCGCCGACGCGATCACCGGCGGCGCGGTCGCCGTGATGACCGACGACCCCTCGCTCACCATCGACGACCCCCGCATCCCGCTCGCCGTCTGCCCCGACATCATGCTCGCGACCGCGGTCGGTGCCGAGGCGTTCTACGGCAACCCCTCCCGCGCACTCTCCCTCTTCGGCGTCACCGGGACCAACGGCAAGTCCACCACCACCTACCTCGCCTGGAAACTCCTCAACGCCCACGAGCGCCGCTGCGGCCTCATTGGCACCGTCATCATCGACGACGGCCGCGAGGTCGCCCGCGCGATGATGACCACCCCGCCCTCCATCGAGCTCTCCCGCACCTTCGCCTCCATGGTCGAATGCGGCTGCGTCGCGGCATCGATGGAGGTCTCCAGCCACGCCCTCGACCAGCAGCGCTGCGCCGCCTTCGCGTTCAAGGTCGGGGCCTTCACCAACCTCACCGGCGATCACCTCGATTACCACAAGACCATGGACAACTACGGCGCGGCGAAGGCCCGCCTCTTCGAGATGCTCCCCGCCGAGGGCCTCGCCGTCGTCAACGCCAACGACCCCGCTTCCGAGCGCATGGTCCGCGACTGCAAAGCACCCGTCCTCCGCTGCCGCCTCGGCCCCGGCCCCGTCGGCGAGCACGACGCCACCGTCGAGATCCTCTCCCGCTCGATGCGCGGCATGGGCCTGCGCCTCCGCGGCCCCTGGGGCGATCTCGAATCGCACGTGGACCTCATCGGCGACTACAACGCCATGAACACGCTCCAGGCCGTCGCCGGTTGCTTCGCGCTCGGCCTGACCGGCGCCGACCTCCACGCCGCCCTCCCCTCGCTCGACGCGCCGCCCGGTCGCCTCCAGCGCGTGAGCGACGACGACAGCGACGTCACCGTCTTCGTCGACTACGCCCACACGGACGACGCGCTCGCCAACGTCCTGCAGGCCGTCGGCCGCGTCATCCCCGGCCGCACCCACGCGAGCGCCGCCGTGAAGGATGCCGCTGGCGCGGATCGCGCCCGCGAAGAG
>JBIKMF010000324.1:0-4992 GCA_044359425.1 Phycisphaerales bacterium | reverse complement strand
CAACTCCGTCTCCCCCGGCGTCCCTCCCCCACCCCCGCCCCACCCGGAAAGCCAGAAAAGGACCCCGCAAGCCACCAAGGCCACTCCCAACGCCACGATCGCTGATTTGCTGTTCACGCCCCGAGTGTACCCCGTTCCGATTCCTTCCTTGGAAGTCCGCTCGAGGTCCCTTACCATGAGGGCAACCAATGCCCTCGGACAACCGCACAACCTCGACCACCCCGCCCGCCCTCGCCGAACGCGTGGGAAAGATCCTCAACCTCATCCGTCCTGCCCTGCAGTCCGACGGCGGCGACATGGAACTGGTCGAGGTCACCGCAGACGGAATCGTGCGAATCCGCTTCCTCGGCGCGTGTGTGGGTTGCCCGTCCAGCTCGATGACCCTTCGAGTCGGGATCGAACGCAACCTCAAGAACCACGTCCCCGAGGTCCGGGCGGTCGAGGCCGTCTCGTAATCATCCGCGCAATTGCTGCGCTGACCACTGTGAGTTATGTGACCATCCCCTGTGGGCAAGCTGGGGGAATATTCCGAATGCCACCGCATTGTTCTTCCCCCGGTCGTCCCACCGTGGTATAAACACCCTCGGTGGTGGAGCGTCACCGGTGGTAACAGACGCCCAGGATGGGAGTGGCCCATGCTCGTCATAACGAGACGTGAGGGTGAAGAGGTCGTGATCGGCGACCCGAAAAATCCGATCGGCGTCGTTCGTATCGCATCCGTCAAGGGTGAGCGCGTTCGTATCGCCTTCGACTTCCCGCGTGATGTGGAGATCAACCGGCGAGAGATCGCCGACCAGATCGTCCAGCAGGCGCCGGAGATCGTCGGCACGATCAAGCCCGCCGCGACCGCGACCAACTGACCGCGCCGAACCCAGAACGCAGATCGCGTGCCCGCTGGCCGCTCAGTGGCCCTGTACGCCCTTGGGTCACCGTACCCGGGCTGTGACAACGCACGTCCAACTGCCCGCGTCGCGCGAGATCGCGAAATCGCCCCCCAGATCCGACCGGGCCAGCCCCTCGATCAACTGCAGCCCCAGCCCACCCTCGCCGGCCTCGGTGCGGACCCGCACGCTCCCGCCTCGCTCCGCCCAACGCATCCGCAGCCCACCGTCGACCTCACGGTACTCCCACTCCAACTCGACCGCCCCGCCCTCGGTACTCAGGGCCCCGTGCTTGTAGCTGTTGGTGATCAGTTCCTGCAGGATGATCGCCAGGGCCGAGGCCTGGTTCTGCTTGAGCTGCACCCTCGACGACGGCCGCACGCACACCGCCCCCCGCTGCTCGTCCGGCACCATCGCGTTCGTCAGCGCCGTGCACAACTCCGCGAGATCCACGCTCCCCGCCGCCGATCGGGCGATCAGATCATGAACCTCCTTCATCGCTCGCACCTTGCCACGTATGGCCGTGGTAATCGCGAGCGCCGCGCTCGTCGCACGCGACGAAGACTCGTAGAACGCGATCAGCCCCAGCAGCGACGCGATGTTGTTCCGAACCCGATGGTCGATCTCGCGCCGGAGCATCCGCTCCCGCACCAGCGCCTCCTCCTTGTTCTCCAACGCCTCCCGCAGCGCCTCCCTCGCCCGGTGCGCCTCCGTCGTGTCCAGACACGCCCAGATGTACCCTTCCAGCCCCCCCGTCACCGAAAACCGTGGCACGCCGTGCGTGTGCACCCAGCGGTACTCCCCGTCATGCCGCCTGATCCTGATCTGAAACTCGAAGTGATCCGGAGAACGCCCCGCCCGCTCCAGCTTGCCGTCCACCCCGCCACGATCCTCCGGGTGTACACGGTCCAGCCACCCGCGCCCCTCGACCGCTTCGACGCTCCCGAAGAACTCCGACGCCATCGCGTTCACAAACCGGAACTCAAGCCCGCGATCCGCCATCATGATCATCGCCGGCGCAGCCTCCGCAAGCAGACGAAACCGCTTCTCCGAGATCTCAAGCTCCGCGGTGCGCTCGCGCACACGCATGTCGAGCAACGCGGCTTGTGCCGAGAGCTCCGCACGCGCCCGCGCCTCGAGTGACGACGCCTGGTTCAGCCTGCGCCCGCTAATCCACATGCCCGTCGCCAGCAACGCCACGTTCGATGCCGCGAACATCGCCGCCCCAAGCCGAAAGTCGATCCACTTCGTCGCCTGCGCGAAGACGTACGCCGCCCCGATCGCCGGAATCAGCACCGCCCCCGTCAGCACCACCCACCGCACCACCTTCCCGCCCACCAGCGCGCTCGTCACTTCCGCAGCCAGTGCACCGGCCGGCCTCAACAGCACCGCCGCGAAGCCCAGCGCAAGCACCGTCGCCGCCGACGGCAGCGCCATCGTCACCTCCGGCGAGAAGCTGTACAGGATGCCCGCGCTGTAGAAGTGCCCGATCACCGCGACATACCCGATCGCCGCCGCGAAGAGCGCACTCAACTGCGACGCCCACTCGAGCATCCCCGTCAGCCTCCCCTCACCCCTGCGTTCCGCAACCAAATGAAGCACAAACGCCAGCCCCAGCCCGGTCAGGCCAAGCGCGGTGTTCAGGCTCATCCGCAGCGGCATCAGGTCCGCCTCCGGCCCGGCCGAGAAGGGATCCAACTTCGGAAACACCAGCGATCCCAGTCCCACCACCAGCACCAAGACCGCCGCCACCACCATCCCCACGTACCGCCAACCACCGACCGCCCCCGCACGCCGGGCCCAGAAAAGCACCAGCCCCGCGGCAACATAACCAACCGCCGACGGCGCCTTCACCGGCGCACCACCCGTGAAGTACAGCCTGGTCATCGCCGGCAGCCCGGCGATCCAACCCACCAACACCAGCGTCCCCACCAGGATTCCCACCAGCGATGCAACGAACAGCACCGGCGCCGTTCTCGCCTCGGCACTCCCGCCCTCCGATCGCTCGATCTCCGCCAACTCTTCCATCACGCCTCCACTCCGCACAACGTTCGCCCCTGCCCGCCACATCCTACGACATCCGGGAACCCGCCCCCTCCCATCCCCCGTCCCCCATACCCTTCCGATCATGCCCGCTCCCAATACCGCCGCTTCCATCCCGCCCAAGCCCATCATCCCCAAGGTCTCCGAGGTGCCAACCGCGGAAGGACGCTTCGGCGCTTACGGCGGTGCCTACGTCCCCGAAACACTCGTCCCCGCGCTCCAACAACTCGAGGCCGAGTACCTCCGCGCACGCGACGACTCGAACTTCTGGGAAGAACTCGCCTCCCTCAATCAGTCCTTCGTCGGCCGCGCCACCCCCCTCTACCACGCCCAGCGCCTCACCAAGGCCGCTCGCGGCAGCGCGGGAGCCGGGCACGGCGCGGAGATCTGGCTCAAGCGCGAGGACCTCGCCCATACCGGCGCCCACAAGATCAACAACACCCTCGGACAGGCCCTGCTCACCCGCCGCATGGGCAAGGAACGCGTCATCGCCGAGACCGGCGCGGGCCAGCACGGCGTCGCGACGGCCACCGCCGCCGCGCACTTCGGGCTTCACTGCGAGGTGTACATGGGCGCGGAGGACGTCCGCCGCCAGCGCCTGAACGTCACCCGCATGCGCATCATGGGCGCCCGCGTCATCGAGGTGAACTCCGGTTCCAAAACCCTCAAGGACGCGACCAACGAGGCGATGCGTGATTGGATGGGCTCGGTCGAGAACACGCACTACATCATCGGCTCCGTCGTCGGCCCCCACCCCTTCCCCGCCATCGTCCGCGACTTCCAGTCGGTCATCGGCCGCGAAACCAAGGCCCAGTGCCTCCGCCTCATGGGTCGTCTGCCCGACGCCATCGTGGCGTGCGTCGGCGGCGGCAGCAATGCCGCGGGCATGTTCTATCCCTTCGTCGACGACAAGACCGTGCGCCTGATCGGCGTCGAAGCGGGCGGCACCGGCCCCACCGCCGGCCACCACGCCGCGTCGCTCGGCCAGGGCCGCCCCGGCGTGCTTCATGGCTCGTACAGCTACGTCCTGCAGACCGACGAGGGCCAGACCGCCGACGTCCATTCCTGCTCCGCCGGCCTGGACTACCCCGGCGTCGGCCCCGAGCACGCCTACTGGAAGGACGCCAAGCGCGCCGAGTACGCCGCGGTCACAGACAAAGAAGCCCTGAGCGCCTTCACCCTGCTCGCCCACACCGAGGGCATCATCCCCGCGCTCGAAACCGCGCACGCCATCGCCCACGCGATGAAACTCGCCCCGCTCCTCAAGGCGGATCAGCACCTGGTCATCTGCCTCTCCGGTCGCGGCGACAAGGACGTTGACGAAGCCGCTCGCCTGCTCGAACTCAACAAGTCCGCGACTTCCTGAACGATCGTCGCCTTCAACGCCGATGAGTGGCACCGGAGCGACGCTCGTGCGTCGTACTATTCACCGTGCGTCCCCCGTCGTGGGGTACGGCCCTCGGAGTCCCCCGCCCGTGCGCCCGCTGACCACAGCCCGGCTGCTCGCCTCCCTCGCGTTCGTCGCGTCGGCCGGCATCCCCGCGCTCGCGCAGCCTCTCTCCTCACAACCGCCCCTCCCCATCGCACCCCCCTCCACCGTCGCCCCCGAGATCGCGCTGGACATCCTCAACGACGGCGCCGCCTCCGACCCCCAACGCCAGTCCGCCGCCGATTCGCTCGTCGCGCAGTCGGACTCGCTCACGGTCCGAGATCAGCTCGCCCTCGTCCTCGCCGAACCCGTCTCCGGCGCGGGTGGGTGCCGCTACGTTCTCGCGGCCATCGACCGGCTCCCCCGTGTATCCGACCGCCTCTTCCCCGCGCTCTCCGCCCGAATCGCGATCTCTCCCGACTGGGAACTCCCGCCCTTCCTGAACGCCCTCGCCCGCTTCCGCACCCGCGACTCGGCCCGCCTCCTGATCATCTACACGCGCCACGCCGACACCGATGTCTCCGCCGCCGCGATGCGAGCCCTCGCCTCGCTCTCGGGCCGCGACGACATCCCCCCCACTCCGACAAGTTGGATCCGCTGGTTCGATTCCGTCGAGCCCATGACCGAAGGTCAGTGGCA
>JBIKMF010000255.1:0-5986 GCA_044359425.1 Phycisphaerales bacterium | reverse complement strand
CGCGCACCACGCGACTCGCCACCGACCGCACCGACGCCGTCGGCCGCCTGATCGCCTCCCTTCGTCAGCTGTACATCGCGAGCGCCCCCGCCGATCGCCCCCGCCTCCTCGCGTCGTGGATGGGCGACACCCTCGCCGAGATCCGCGACCTGGGCCTTGAGCTGACCCGTCGCGAACTCAGCGTGACCGGCCGCCTCGATCCCGCCGTCGGGGAGGCCGCCATTCAGCTCCTCTCGAACACCGACCCCACCGTTCGCTCCCGGGCCGCGGTGCTCGTCCGCCAGCTCGCGCCCGAAGGTGCCGCCGAGGCCGTCACCAGCGCCCTCGAGCGCGAAGCCGACCCGATCGCCGCCGCCGACCTGCTCATCGCCAGCGCGCGATGGCCCTCGAAGCGCGCCGTAGGCCCCTCCATGGACTGGCTCGGCCGCGACGGCACCGCACGCGACGCCGCCGCCGAAGCATGCTGCGCGCTCGCCCGCGCCGCCGTGCTCTCCCCGCAGCAACGGGCCGTCATCCTCGACCTCGCTCGCACCCTCGCCGCGACCCGCGCCAGCGCGCCGCTCGTATGCCTCCTCTACACCCTCGGCGACGACGAGGACCTCGTCGCCCTCGTCCCGCTCCTGGACGATCCTTCGCAACCCCTCCGCTCCGCCGCCGCAGAAGCCCTCCTCTGGGACCCCGAACTCGCGCCCCACGTCGTCCGCGCCGCTTCTCGCCACGACGACCTCTTCGACGCCGCCTCCCGCGCCATCCTCGTCCACAACCCCACTTCCGATGGCTTCCTCACGATCGCGGCACTCCCCGCGCCCTCCGCCGACATCCGCAAGACCAGCCTGGCGCGGCTCAGCCACGGTCTCCGCGCAACCGACCTCCTCGCCGCCGCCAACGCCGTCAACGATGCCGCGATCACCCGCGCCCTCCTCGACGTCGCGACCTCCCGCGAACGCGTCATGGCCGAGAGCTCCTCCGACGATTCCCGCCGCGCGATCGTGTCCGCGGGCCGCACCCTCGCCGAGGCCGACCTCCGCACCGGTCATCCAGACGCCGCGCTCGTCCGCCTCGAATCACTCCCCACGCCCGAAGCCCCGGAAGACGCCGAAGCGATTTCTCGCGTCCGCTTCGTCGCGCTCCTCGCCCTCGGTCGCCTCGACGTCGCCGAACTCGAAGCCGCCAACGACGCATCGATCTGGCTGGAAGGCCTCGCCCTCGCCGCCGGCAAGGAACACGAGAACGAACTCGTCACCCTCATCGAGTCCCGCTTCGCCGCCTCGCTCACCCAAGCCCAGTCCGCCGAGCTCACCAAGGTCAAAGCCCGACTCACCCGTCGCGCGGCAGAGATCACCGAGAAGCAGTAACGCCTCTCATCCCCTAATCCAATCGATCAACTGCCTCACCACGCTCTTCGACGGTGCCTCCACCGGCTCGGTCGGCAGCAGCTCAATCGCTTCCTGCGCCGACGCAAACCCCTCGCACGCATCCAGCGCACTCGCGAGCCACAAGTCCCACGCCGACTGCGGCGCCGAACTCACCCGCTCCACCCCGCGCGGCCCAGGCTCCCGACCGTACAGCAACTCGTACGTCATCCGCCCCACCGCCAACAAGTCCGCGCGACGCATCTCGTGCTGATCGTGCTCCGGGCCATTAAACAGCAGCGGCAACGCCGGCAGTTCGATCACCACCGAACCCCGCCGATCCACCAACGCACGGTCCAGACTCAACGCCCCATCCGACAACCCCACGCTGTGCATCGCCTTCACGCCGCCCAGCAGGTGCTCCACCGCGCGACGAACCTCAAGCGCCGGCAGATTCCCACCCTTCATCTCCCGCAACCGCCGAAGCGTCAGCAACCCCGTCTGGTCGCCCGTGTACGGCGAGGCCACGCAGCAGCCCCGCTTCTCGCACATCCCCAAAACCTCGTACTTCAGGAGGTGCCCGTTCTCCATCGCAACCAGCCGGTGCCCGCTCTCCTCCGCCCTCCGCCGAAGCCCCCGGTCGTACCGATGCCCCAGCGTGTACACCATGTGGCTCGACGACCGCGTCTCGTGCATCGCGTAGTACCGCTGCGCACGCCACCAGTTCCCCAGCACCACCTCGCCCCCATGCCGCAACAACTGATACGGACCCCACCTCGCGTGCAACTCATGCAGCGCGGCGGAGGTCAGCGTCCTTGCCTGTACAACGGTCGTCATGGCCGAATAGCGTACCACACCCAACAGAACCCCGCCACTCAACCCCTCCACCCAACGCCACTTCCCCCCGCCCACCGCCGTCCTCTACACCCCCCACACCCCATTCTCGGCCCCGCCCACCCTCCCGGGCTATCCTTTTAAGCCCTTACGGAGACCCCACGATGACCACCCTCGCCGCCCAGCCGTCCACCGCCGCTTCGGCCTCCACCGACCCCCTCCACCTCATCGACGTCGACCACGTCCAGTTCTACGTTGGCAACGCCAAGCAGGCAGCCTTCTTCTACGCCCACTGCTTCGGCTTCCAGGTCGAGCAGGTCTGCGACCTCACCACCGGCAGCCGCGACGCCGCTCACTACCTGCTCACGCAGGGCAACATCCGCTTCCTCCTCACCAGCGGCCTCACCCCCGCCCACGCCTCCAACATGGAAGTCGCCATGTTCGGCGACGGCGTCAAGGACGTCGCCTTCACCGTCTTCAACGCCGAACGCGCCTACGAGCGCGCCATCAAGAACGGCGCCGAATCCGCCGCCGCACCGCGCACCTTCTCCGACGCGCACGGCTCCGTCACCACCGCCTCCATCAAAACCTTCGGCAGGGTCGTCCACACCTTCGTCAGCCGCACCGGTGATTACGAACTCACCAAGGTCAAGCAGGGCGGAGTCTTCATGCCCCGCTTCCGCAAGATCGACACCGGTTGCGCCAACGAGCCCGCCCGCGGCTGTGGCCCTCAGGCCGGCATCTCCTCCGTCCTCTCGATCAACGAACACAACAAGAAAAACCCCTGCGGCCTCAAGTACGTCGACCACCTCGTCGGCAACGTCGAAATGGGCAAGATGAACTACTGGGTCAAGTTCTACGAGGAAGTCCTCGAGTTCTCCATGTTCAAGCACTTCGACGACAAGGACATCTCCACCGAGTACTCCGCCCTCATGTCGAAGGTCATGTCGAGCGGTAACAACCTCATCAAGATCCCCATCAACGAGCCCGCCCCCGGCAAACGCAAGAGCCAGGTTCAGGAATACCTCGACTGGCACCAGAACACCCCGGGCGTCCAGCACCTCGCGCTCCGCACCGACGACGAACTCCACTCCATCGCCGCCCTCCGCGCCCGCGGCGTCGACTTCCTCACCCTCCCCGACGCCTACTACGACAAGGTCTGGGACCGCGTCAACGGCACCCTCAAGTCCCACAACCAGCCCGAAGTGAAGGAAGACCACAAACGCATCCACGACCTGGGCATCCTCGTCGACGCCGATGACGAAGGCTACCTCCTCCAGCTCTTCACCAAGCCCCTCCAGGACCGCCCCACCCTCTTCTTCGAGATCATCTGCCGCCGTGGCAGCCAGTCCTTCGGAAAGGGCAACTTCAAGGCCCTCTTCGAAGCCCTCGAACTCGAGCAGGAACGCCGCGGCAACCTGTAAACCCGTCCCGCCCAACCAGAGCCCTCGGCCCCGCGCCGAGGGCTTTTCTCTGCGCTCGTTTGCAAGGCACCGCACGCCCCATTCTCCCGCCCTGCTAACCTTCCCCCCATGACCACGACACTGCTCGTCCTTCTCGCTGGCATTCTCGCCCTCAGCGCAGTCGCCGCCCCCGCACGCGCACAGGCCTCCACCGCCCGCGTCGAGTACGTCATCGACCTCGCCAACCCCCAGACCCAGACCGTCGACATCACCCTCAACATCCGCGGCTGGCCGAGCGACACCCTGGAGGTCCACCTCCCCGTCTGGCGCCCCGGCCGCTACGAGGTCCTCGACCCCGCCGGCACCATCCGCTCCATCAGCGCGAAGGGCAACAACAGCACGCCGCTCGCCATCGAGAAGTACGCCAAGTCCTCCTGGCGCATCGCCACCGGCAACTCCGGGGTCGTCTCCGTCAAGTACACCGTCTTCGCCAACGCCGTCAACAACCGCACCCGCCACGTCGACGACACCCACGCCTTCCTCAGCGGCTCCTCGGTCTTCCTCTACGTCCACGAACTCCGCAACAACCCCATCGAGATCGCCGTGAAGGCCCCCGACGGCTGGAAGATCGCCAGCGGCCTCGAGCCCACCCCGGGCCTCCCCAACATCCTCACCGCCCCCGACTACGACACCCTCGTCGATTCTCCCCTCGAAATCGGCATCCACGACACCATCACCTACACCGTCGACGGCGTCCCCCACGACATCGTCTTCTGGGGCGGCTCACCCTCCAACCCCGAGCCCTTCCTCCGCGACTTCGCCAAGTTCACCAAAGTCCAGAAAGACCTCTTCGGCTCCTTCCCCTACAAGCGCTACGTCTTCATCACCCACATCGGCTCCGGCATGCGCGGCGGCACCGAACACCTCAACTCCACCATCATCCAGGCTACCCCGGCCATCTTCGATGACCCCGACCGCTTCAGCTCCTTCCTCGGCCTTGCCTCCCACGAACTCTTCCACACCTGGAACGTCAAGCAGTTCCGCCCCGAAGGCCTCAAGCCATACGACTACTCGCGCGAGAACTACACCAAGCTCCTCTGGGTCGCCGAAGGCTGCACCAACTACTACGACTCCGTCAGCCTCGTCCGCGCCGGCATCCTCAAGCCCGAAAACTACCTCGCGCAGTTCGCCGGAGTCGTCAAGGGTGAACTCACCCGCCCCGGCCGCGCTCTCCAATCCCTCGAAGCCTCCTCCTTCGACGCGTGGATCAAGTTCAACAAGGCCACGCCCGACTCCGTGAACTCCACCGTCAGCTTCTACAGCAAGGGCGAAGTCCTCAACTTCACCCTCGACGCCGAGCTCCGCCGCCTCTCCCGCAACGCCAAGTCGCTCGACGACGTCATGCGCATCCTCTACGAGCGTTTCCCGCTCTCCGGCCCGGCCTACACCACCGCCGACCTGCTCTCCATCTACAAGGAACTCACCGGCGCAGACTTCACCGAGTTCCACGCCAAGTACATCGCCGGCACCGAAGACCCAGACGTCGACGCCGCGTTCGCCGTCTTCGGCCTCGAACTCACGCGGGGCACATCCTCCACCGGATCGCTCGGTCTCGACGTCAAGAACAACGACGACGGCCTCCTCGTCTCCGCCGTCCGCACCGATGGCCCGGCCTACCTCGCCGGCGTCAACGCCGACGACGTCATCACCGCCGTCAACGGCGAAAAGCTCAACGAATCCAAACTCAACGAACTGCTCGCCGCCTCATCCGCCGACACCGAACTCACGCTCACCATCTCCCGCCGCGGCAAGGACCGCACCATCGCCGTCCGCGTCCAGGAGATCCCCTCCGGCGACTGGACCCTCGCGCACGTTTCATCCCCGACTCCCGAACAACGCGCCGCCTACGAGCACTGGCTCCGCGCATCTTGGCCCGCCCCCAAGTCACCCGAATCCCCCGCCCCAACCGATCCCGCCCCCGGCAACGCGCCCGACACCCGCCCGTCGCGCTTCTGACACGCCGCCTCCCACGCGCCGCGGAGTTCGTGCAGCAACTCGCGCGACAACGCCTCCTTCACACCCGCGAACGTCGGGCACCGTTCGCCCAACTCCGCCGCCATGCTCGTCACCGGCCTGCCCGCCAGCCCGCACGGCACAATCAGATCAAAGTGCGACAGGTTCGGCGCGACGTTGAGCGCCAGCCCGTGCATCGACACCCACTTGCGAACCCGCACCCCCATCGCGCACACCTTCGCCGCGTCACCCCGCCCTCGCACGCTCCCCGGCACCCACACGCCCGTCGCGCCCGCCTCGCGCCCGGCCTCCACACCGAACCCCGCGAGCGTTCGGATCACCGATTCCTCCAGCAGCCGCATGTAGTCGTGCAGCCCCAGGTTC
>JBIKMF010000471.1:0-2943 GCA_044359425.1 Phycisphaerales bacterium | reverse complement strand
TAAGAATCGGCCCGGAAGCGTTTACTTTGGGCTGGGGGCTCGCTGAAGTGTCGCCGTAACCGGCCAGTGGTCGGATGGAAACCGCCCGGCGGGCATGCGGCGTCCGATCTCGGCATTGAGGGTCTGGAACTGCGGCGAAGCAACGATCCAGTCGATGCGCTCGCCGCCGATCACCGGTTTCCATCCGTTGAACGTTGCCTCGTCGGTATCGGGTTGTGGGAACGCGGCGCGGAAGGTGTCTCGCATCCCGGAGAGCACAGGTGCGAACCGATCCGCGGCGCAGTTGAAGTCGCCCATCACGATCACCGGCACGCCCCCGCTGAGCTGTCCCGCACGCTGGTTGATCAGCTTCAGGCTCTCCTCGCGTGCGCGAGCGCCGACGTGATCGAGGTGCGTATTGAGGATGAAGATCGCGGCACCGTCGAGCCTGTCGCGGACCTTGACCCACGACGCCATGCGCTCGCACGCCGCGTCCCAGCCCTTTACTCCGGGCACCTCCGGGGTCTCGCTCAACCAGAAGTGGCCGGAGTCGAGGATCTCGAAGCGATCGGCGCGGAGCATGACCGGGGCGAACTCGCCTTTTCGATCACCGTCCATCCGACCCACGCCGTGGAAGACGTACTCGGGCAGTCGCTCGCGCAACCAGTCGGCTTGGTGTGCCTCGACCTCCTGTAATCCGAGCACATCCGGCTTCTCGCGCCGGATCTCATCCTCGACGAGAGTTCGTCGCTTGGGCCACGAGTTTTCGCCGTCGTTCGCACTCCCGAGCCGGATGTTGAAGCTCATGGCACGAACCACATGGTCGGCAGAAGTCGCGTCCGGCACTGTGGCCGCGCGAACCTCGGGAACCTCGCGGAGCGGCAGGCTGTAGAGCTTCGCCCTGGCCTCATCGGCGATGAGCAGCGTCTCGTTGTCCCTAAAACAGATCGCCTCGCTGTCGCTGCGACCATCTTCATACGCGTACTCACGGGAGCGCACACGACCGGCAAAGAACGACTGATCGACGGACGATCGCTCGAATACCCACACGCGGTCGTACGTCAGCACCGCGAGCCGAAGCCCGTCGTCGCTGGCGTCCGCACCCGTCGCACGGCCCTTGACATCGAAGCGATCAACATACGTCAGCACGTTCACGCGGTCGCTGGCACGCTCGTCGAGTCGGTAAAGCTTGGTGAAACTGTCGGAGCGGTTCTTGCTGAGGATGTACACCTCATCGCCGATGGTGAAGATCGCTTCCGCATCAAAGTTGAAGTCATCCTTTGGTGCGGGACGCTTGGCCTGGTCTGGGTAGCGAAAGAGGACCTTTGACGTAAAGGTGGTCCGTCCCTCCGTCGGCTCGGGCTCTTCGATGAAGTACAGCGTGAGGTCGGCCCGGGCGTTTGAGTTGTTCCCGAAGTCCGCGGCAATGACACGCCCGGAAGCATCAAGAGCGATGTCCTCCCAGTCGCTGTTCGCAGCACCCGCGATCAGCGTGCCGGGGATCTCGGGGTATCGCTCGGTCTTGACCACCGAGCCGTCTGCACGAATGGGGTAGATGCGTGGCTCGTCACCGGAGTCGTTGAGGGTCCAGAAGACCGTCGGGTCGCGTCTGCTGCGCACGATCCCGCTCACTTCCTTCTTGGCTCCTGGCCCCAGTTCCGCGATGGGCCGGAGCACCAGCGGGGGCTCCGCACCCGCCACAACCGCCGACACTGAGCATGCCAACATCGTCAACAGCACACGGCGATTCACAGCGAGTCCTCCGTTCTCAGGGTTCGACCTTCCCAGCCAGTGCGGCGGCAAGCACCGGACCAACCGCCCGAGCGTAAAGGATCATGCCGAGATCGCTCGGATGAGATCCGTCCGTCATGCTCTCCTCCGCCACTTCACCCAGCAGCGTCTCGGCACCGACGTACCAAAGGCCCTTTATTCCGCGTTCACCCAGGCGTGCATACGCCGCACGAAGTGCGTCGGCGTTCTCGCTGTTGCGGGCGCGGAGCGTTCCGTTCGCCCATGCCGCGCCGTACCGGCGATCCTCGATGAGGACGACCGGGGTGATCGGACGGCGCTCTCTCAATCGCACGACGAACGGGACCACCCGTTCTTCGACCATTGAGGCGCTCATGTTGGGGAGGCAATCCACAACGTACGCGCTCGCGTCGATCTCCGCGAGCAGATCGCCCATCTCCAGCTCCATTCTCCCGTTCCCCGAGAACCCGAGATTGACCGAGCGGATCCCGAGTGACCGCGAGACGATGGACGGCCATGCCATGCCCGGCCGCGAGGCACACGCGCCGTGGACGATCGAGGTCCCGTAGAACACCACAGGCCGCTCCGCGCCTCGGGCGAGCGGCGTGAGGCGCTCACCTTCGGCCACGCCGATCTCCAGGGATTCGACGCCGTTGTACAGCGGCAAGTACAGGCGGTAGGCCCGCGTTCCCGCGTCGAGCCCGCGAACGAGGGCTCCTTCGCAGCGCTTCTCGCCGGGTGCAAAGACCGCCACCCAGCGCCATCGCCCCCCGTCCCGCGCGTAGAGATCGAGCCCGCTCACCCCGGTCGCGGGCATGTGCGCCATCGCGAGTTCGCCCTTGAGCAACTCATACCGCACCCAGAGTTCTTTCGCGTCGCTCTCGAACTCAACGTACATCCCCGCGGAGTACCGGCTCAGATCCCAGACCTTGGCGGGAACGACGCCTTGGGCGCGGGCGGGGAGGCGGTCGAAGGTGCGCTCCGTGTCCGACCATCCTCGCCCTTCGACGGGCCAGTCCTGCACATCATGCCATCGAAGCTCGGCCTGCTGCTGCGTGGTCGCCGCGGGCGTGCGGATACGTCCGGCCAGCGCGGCGAGCGCAGACGTCGCGAGCAGTATTCGTCGTGTCAGCATCCGCAACTCCGGGTGCGAGAGGATCGGCCTGCACCAGCATACCCGTCCCGAAGCAAGCATTCGCGGGGCACGAACGTGTC
>JBIKMF010000470.1:0-2957 GCA_044359425.1 Phycisphaerales bacterium | reverse complement strand
CTCTCGCTCGGTGGTGTGACCACATGGGCCGTTCGCCTCGCGAACATGCTCGCCGCCTCCGGGCGCACCGTGGGCATGATTCTTCATCGCTCGCGCGCGGGTGACTCTGCCGGCAGCTATCCGCTCGACGATCGCGTCCGCCGCTTCGACCTTTCGCACCTCCCGCCGATGGATGAGGCGCTCGGCGGGGCGCACGTCTACGCGCCCGCGTACCGCCAGGCGCTCGCGACGCTGGGTGCTCCCGCCGTCGCACTCCCAGCCCTCATGGGAGACTGCTACGGAGTGTTCGCCGATCTCATGCGAACCAGTGCTGCCGCGGTCCGTATCGTCGGCTGGGCACACCTCGATTCTCCCTACGAGATCCGCGTATTGGAGCGATACGCCCCGATCATCAGCCGCTTCGTTGGTGTGAGCGCGACCCTCACGACAAAGCTCCATCAGCGCCTCCCGACACGCGCGTCTCACGTTGAGCAGATCGCCTACGGCGTGCCGATTCCCGAACGCCGCATCACGCGGCCATCCTCGCGTGAACTTCGCATCGCGTACGTCGGTCGCCTCGACGAACCGATCAAACGCGTCTCTGTGCTTCCGCTCCTCTGTCGTGAACTCCGCCGACGCTCCATCCCCCACACCCTCCACGTCGCCGGAGACGGTCCCGCGGCGGGGGCGCTCCGCGCCTCCGCGCGCCTCGAGCCCTCGCTGCGCATGCTGGGCACGCTCGATCCAGCCAGCGTCGACTCGCTGCTCGCGTGCTCTGATCTCCTCGTGCTCCCCTCGCGCGCCGAAGGCCTTCCGCTCGTGCTTCAAGAAGCCATGGCGCGCGGCTGCGTTCCTGTCGCTTGCGAAGCCGCGTCCGGGGTCGGTCAGTTGATCACCGATGGCATCACCGGCGTTCTCGCCCGCGACGCGGAGTCCTCCGCTGAACTCGCGGCAAACCTCGCCTTCGCCATCGCGCGAGCGCAGTCCCGCGGGCTCGCCGTGCTCGCGGAGTCCGCGCAGAACCTCATGGCCCAGGAGTACAACCTCGACTCCTGCCACGCACGCATGATCGATGTGCTCGATCTCGCCGCCAGCGATCCTCCCCGCGCCTGGACGCTCGAGCAGTCGCCGTACTTCACCGCTGCCGGGTCCGGCGGCTCGGGCTCGGTGCCCAGCGACGGTGCCGACCGCCTTCGCCGCACCCTCGCTTCGCTCGCTGGCAAACGCATCGCGATCTACGGCGCGGGCCGCCACACCGTGGAACTCATGCCCATCGTGCGGGAGCACGACCGCGAGGTTGTTGCGTTCATCGACGACGACCCCGCCCGCCTTCAGGGCCAGCTCGAACACAAGCCCGTCGTATCACCGCAAGAAGCCCTTGCGAGCGGTGCCAGCGAAGTGGTGATTTCGTCGTGGCTTCACGAAGAGGCCATGTGGGCGCGACGCGACATCTTCGAGCGAGCCGGCCTTCGCGTCCACCGCCTCTACGCGGACTGATCAACGGCCCGCGAAGCCTCCAGCGGCCTCGCCTCCGCTGCATCAAGCAGCCCCAGCCGCCAACTCCATCGTTTCAGCGGCAGATGCGCAAGGTACAGGCTCTCGCGCAGCACCGGCCAGTCACTCGGTGAACCCGCCGCGGCCGCTCCAGCCGCCGCGACGTGCTTCCGTGACCGCTTCGCCGCCGCGAGTTCCCTCGCTACAAACGCGCGGCAGTACTCGATCTCCTCGCGCGACGCGATATCGCGCCGATACGTCGCCCCCGCCGCCTCCGGACACTCCCGTGCGAAGTGAAACGCGTTGTATCCGAGCTTGTACTCACGCTCGATGTACTCAACGAGGTCCACACGGTGATCGTGCTCCACCTGAGCTCTCCGCCGGTACCACACCGCACGCCCACCCGGCAGCCCGGCCACGCGGTACCCGAGCTCGATGTCCTCCGATCCGTACCACGCCTCAAAGATCCGGAACGCGCCCGCGGCCCTCACATCGTCCGCGCGCATCGACAGATTGATCGTCCACGCGTGACGGAAACCCCAATCCCGCCGCGACGTGTCGCCCTGCGCAGGATCATCCATCACGTCGTAGAAGAACACCATCGAGGTCTCGCGGATCAACCGGTCAAACACCGTGTCATCCGCGTGAACCCGCCAATGCGCTGCACCTACCACCATCACCTTCACCCCAGCCGAGGCCGCCTCCGCGTGCGCGCCGTGGTGTGCCAGCAGCAGGCCACGAGACGCAACCACATCATCGTTCAGCCAGAGAATCAGTTCGCCGCTCGCTTCGCGCAGCAGCGCATTCCGCACCGTCGCCTGCCCGCACCGCTTCATCGGCACAATCGTGAATCGCTGCCGCGCGTCCATCGGGAGCGAACCCATCACCGCCTCCGCGGTCGCGGCGTCCCCACCGTCAAGGCCAACGCGCACCTCGTACGTCAAGCCGTCCAACCGTTGGGCGGCCAGCGATGCCAGCAGTGCGCGGAGCTTGTCCGGACGGCCGTACGACGGGATGAGAACGCTGATGTCCACGCCTCGTTATCGGCCCGAAAGTTCCCCGGACTTCATCCGCGTTTCCCCGCAAGCCACCACCAGGCCGGGCCGATAATCCAGTGCATGAACACGCCAGTCACCGACGATCGCCGCAAGCACACCCGTGTTTCGGTCTCACGCCCCTGCAAGCTGTACCACCGCGCCACAGGCCGCTACCTCCCTGCCCGCACGTGCGATGTGTCGGCCAGCGGCGCACTCGTCCGCGTTACCGCCCCGCGACCGCTCGTCCCCGGTGATGAGATCGAGGTCTACATCGCGTGGAGCAGCCGTTCACTCTTGACCACCAGCGAGCAGGTTCGTGGCCGCATCACGAGAACGATGTTCGAGGGGAACGATCAGATCGTCGGTGTTGAGTTCGTGGCCGCCCGTGCACAGGCCGCCCAGCCCGTCGCGGCCTAACGGCCGATTTCCCGCAGTTCGATCTTCCGC
>JBIKMF010000109.1:0-11064 GCA_044359425.1 Phycisphaerales bacterium | reverse complement strand
GCGGGCTTGCGCGATCTGGCTCGGCCGGGGACGGGCGTGGCGAGGCTGACCTCGCTGAGCATCGGCTGGGACGGGGTAACGGACGAGGGAGTAAAGGCACTCGCGCGGGCTGACACGGGCCTCAGCGGGCTGACCGAGTTGGGCCTCATGAGCAAAGCGGTCACGGACGCGGGGGTGAAGGACCTGGCACGCGCGGACACGGGCCTGAAGGGACTGATTTCGCTGAGCCTCCAGCGCGCGTCGGTGACGGACGCGGGCGTTGCTGCCGCGGAGGCTCGCTGGCCGGGGATCAGTGTTGTGCGGTAGCTCGGGAATGTGCCCGGCGTGGTGAGCGCGGGCGATGGGGTGCGCGGCGGCGGGGTACCCTTGCCGGTCGACCGATGCTGTTGTCCGCGTGTCTGGCGGCCTTCCCATGCTTACGACGGTTTCACGCCCGTACACCGATGCCGAGTTCGATCACTACACCGATCGCATGGCGACATCTCCTGCGCTCGTGATCGCGGTGGTTGTTCTTCTCGGAGCCGTGATCGGCGGGATTGTGACGCTGGTCGCCTATACCGTGCACTGGATGTTCGTGTGGCTCACCTCCGGCTCCGTGACATGGACCGTTTCATTGATCGTCGGCGCGTCTGCCGCGGCACTGACGATGGTGGTGTGTTGGCTGGGGTGCCGCGGCGAGGATTGGACCGAGCGCCCGCCGGGGCTCGCGACGGACGTAACGGCGACGGCGTATGCGGCGTGGCGGATGGAGGGTGATGGCCTGGACGTGGTCTTTGTGTTTCGAGTCGAAGCGGATCGATACCTCGTCATCAGCGAATACGCGTTGACGCTGCTGCTTGAGGAGGAGGGGGCATCCGAGTGGCGCGCCGATTCGATTCCGTCGGGCATCCGCTTGGTGCTTCTGGGGGAGGACGAGTTCTGTATCGCGATGGACGTGTCGCTCACCGGCCCCGCCATCCCGCTTACGCGTGTTGTTGCAACGTCCGAGGAGACCGATCCGGATTGGCTTGATGAAACGCCGATTCCCGACGGTCTGTTCATGACGAACGAGCTTCCCGCGCGGATTCGAAGGGCGATTCACGTGGCGTAGCGAGGCGCGTCGGCGAGGATCGTTGATGAGGCGCCGGGTTGGGGCACGAACGCGGGCAAGCCGGAGGCTTGCCCGTGTCGCGTGAGGTTGTGGGTGCGGAAGCAGCGGTGTTCAGCGGCGGCGACGGGCGGCGACCAGCCCGCCGAATCCCATGAGGGCGAGCGCACCCGGCGCGGGGACCATCCACGTTTCCACCACACGGAGCTGGTCCATGCCGGTTGTGGCCGAGGTGTGGAACTCGAGCCGCCAGACGTTGGGAGAGGGATTTGAGATCTCGAACCAGTCTTCGCTCACGAGGTCGTAGCCGCGATCGGCGACGGGCGAGAAGGCATTCGGGTAGATGCCAACGCCGAGCCGTCCGTCCGACGCGTCGAGCGATTCGTTCCTGCTCATCACGTAGATCGGGTTGCTGAAGTCGATGTAGCCGTCCGAGTGCTTCCTGGGAACGCCCGAGGTCGGGTCAAAGTGGAAGATGTAGCTGTTGGCGAGCGAGTTCGCATTGCCGGGGATGGTCGGCGAACCCGTCTCGAGGTCGGAGTTGAGTGTGTAACGGCCCGGGTTGTGGGCGTCGTAGATCAGGTTCGAGGGCAACCCGACGTTCTGCTGCTCGATGAAGACCCACGAGCGGGTGTTGTCTTCCGTTGCACCCAGACGAAGGTCCGTGCTCGCTGCCATGGTGTACGGACCGTGAACTCCGCCCGCGGACTGCCCGATGATGATGGCGTTGGCCGAAGTGCTCATGAGCATCGCGGCGGCGACGGCGGCGGCAACGACGCATCGGCGGAATCGTGTCGAACTCTGGGTGTTGTCGGTGATCGGGCTCGAAGTGGTCTTGATCATGGAAGTGTTCATCGTCAGCTCCTTTGTTCTCTGGCACCGCACAACGCGGGCTCTCAACGGAGGCTTCGCCGCGGGAACGCCGATCTTTCAGCACAGCACGGCGTTTTGTGATCGCGCACGAACCGCGCTCGCTCAAGTTCGAGCCCGACGAGAGTTGAGTGGGTGCGGGGAGCGACGTTGCGCGCGCCGGAGCGCGGGCGAGTTGGAGGGTTCGCCGCCACGCCCCCCGGCTCGCCCCGGGAGGGATCCGGGACGTGGGGGCACCGGCCCCGCCCGGGCCGGGCAGGGGTGTCGGCGGGCCTGAGATCCAGATCGGTCAACCGTCGGCCCGAAGTGCCTCACCTACACTCCCCCCATGCCCTACTACATCACGACCCCCATTTATTACGTGAACGACCGCCCGCACATCGGGCACTGCTACACCACGCTGCTGGCCGATGTGCTCGCGCGGTTTCAGCGGCTGCTCGGCCACGAACCCGTGTTCTTCCTCACGGGAACCGATGAGCACGCGGACAAGGTCGTGACGTCGGCCGCGAAGAACGGGTGCGGACCGCAGGAATGGGCCGACCGAAACGCGGAGGAGTTCAAGAAAGCCTTCGCCCTCTTCAACATCTCCAACGACGACTTCATCCGCACGACACAGCCCCGCCACAAGGACCGCGTCGTTCAGTACATCACGCGGCTCATGAGCTCGGGAGACATCTACAAGGGTGACTACACCGGCTGGTACGACGAAGGCCAAGAGGAATACGTCACCGACAACGCCGCCCGAGAAGCGGACTTCAAGTCCACAATCAGCGGCCGCCCGCTCGTGAAGCGCACCGAGCCCTGCTACTTCTTCCGGCTGGGCAAGTACCAGCAGAAGCTCTTCGAGCTGATCAGCACGGACGAGTCCTTCGTGCGCCCGGACTCGCGCCGACAGGAGATCCTCGGTCGCCTGAGGCCCCCGGCGGTGCTGAACGATGTCCCTGTCTCGCGCCCGGTCACCGACGACCCCGCGACCCAGTGGGGCATCCGCATCCCCGGCGACGACGCCCACCGCATCTACGTGTGGATCGACGCGCTCTTCAACTACCTCAGCGTCGTCGATAACCCCGAGCAGCGCAAGTTCTGGCCCGCGGCAGTCCACCTCATCGGCAAGGACATCCTCTGGTTCCACTCGGTGATCTGGCCCGCGCTGCTGCTGGCGCTTGGCGAGCCGCTGCCGAAGACGATCTTCGGTCACGGCTGGTGGATCGCCGACGGCCAGAAGATGAGCAAGACCCTGGGCAACTTCGTCGACATCGAAAAGCTCGAGGAGTACGCCTCCAAGTACTCGCTCGACGCCGTCCGCTGGTACCTCGCGACGCAGGGCCCGCTCTCCGGCGCCGACGCCGATTTCAGCAGCGCGAAGTTCGTCGAGGTCTACAACGCGGAACTCGCCAACAGCTTCGGCAACAGCACCAGCCGCGTCGGCAACATGGTCGAGAAGTACTTCGGCGGCACAGTCCCCGACTCAACCGGCGACGGCCGTTTCGCGCCCGGCGAAGGCTCGGCCCTCTCGCTCGCGCTCACCGCCCGCATCAACGCCAAGAACGCCGCGCTCCCGGGCACCGAGTCCCGCTCCTTCGACTTCCCGGCCAAGTGCGCCGAGTGCGTCGCGGGCGCCATCGCCGCGGCCTCACGCCAGGAGATCGACGTAGCGCTGCACGCGGGCCTGACCCTCGTGCGCGCGGTCGATGACTTCATCAGCCACACGGCCCCCTTTACGCTCGCGAAGCAGTTTCCCGACGGCGCGGGCAAGGAATCGCTCGCGCGGATCCTCTACGCCTGCGCGGAAACGCTGCGCATCGCCAGCATCCTGATCAGCCCCGCGATGCCCCAGAAGTGCAACGCATTGTGGACCCTCTGGAACTGCGCACCACCCGCGGGCGCGAAGCTCGAGGAGCTCTGCGCCTTCGGCAGCGCGCACGCGATCAAGCCCGGGCAGAAGATCGCCAAGGGCGACCCGCTGTTCATGCGGGCCTGAGTTCACCACGCGGAGGTGTCGATCTCGGTGCCGTCGAAGTCTCGCCCTTCGAGCCCGCCGCGGGTCCAGCGCAGGTATCCCTGTACCGTGCCCGATTGCGAACCGCCTGGCGCCGGGGGTTCACCGATGTCCGCGGAGTAGGTGTACTGGATCGGCGCGAGGCTGGTGGGCTGCGTCGGGCTTACACCCGGGTTGCACTTGCCGGCGACGCGCACGGCGACGCTGCCGTCTGCCGCGAGTACGAGGACGCGGCTCTGTGTGAATCCGAAGTAGTATCGCGCTCCGAAGTGTCGCTGCTCGCGGTCGTAGATGTGGGCTTTCTGGGAGGGGAATCGGATGTCCGAGACCGCGCGAGAACCGAGTACGCCGTTCATCGCGGTGCTGGACTGGTAGATCCGGTGTGAGCTGCCCTGCGTCACCCCCGCGTACACCCCGCCCACCGGCCGGCGATCGGGTTGAAAGAAGAACGGGTTCAGCTCGTAGCTCGACGTGTACGCGGCGCGCGAACCGGGCGTGCCCGTGGTGGCGAGCCCCAACTGGAAGGCGTCCGCGGGCGAGATGAAGTCAAAGTCCGGCAACCGGCCGGCGGCGTAGTCGACGAGGACGAGGTGCGTGAACAGCACGTGCGGGATCCAGTTCGCCACGATCGGGAACTCGGGCTGATCCGACCGACGCCGCAGGATGTCGACGGCCTGCGCGGCGGCGGCGACGAGGTCCGTGCCGGTCAACGCCTGCGACGCCAGATCCGAGTACTGCGTGGGCGGAGTCTGCCCGCCTCGCCAGGAGAACGCGGCGGTCCGATCCTGGGTGTCCATCGCGTAGCTCGCGCTAAGCGCGGCGATCCGCTCCAGATTCGCCGTCGAGCCCGCGAGTTGCGAGGCAGCCCGGGACTTTCCGCCGGCCACGAGCAGCATGGCCCCAACCGCGACGCACAGGGCGAGCGAGGTGACGAGTTCGGCGGCAGTAAACGCGCGTCGCAGCATGCGAACCTCCCGGGTGCATCTTGTACCACACCGGTCAACCCGGGTTGCACCCGGCTGCGGTTACACTGGGCGCATGCTGCTCCCCATCCTCATCGCCCTCGCCGTCCAGCCCACAGACCCGCTCGCCGAGCTCGCACGTTACGACGTGACGTGGAGCGAGCCGGGGAAGGATGCCTCCGATTCGATGCCGCTGGGCAACGGCCGCTTCGGCGCAAACGTCTGGACGGAGGCCGGCGGCGACGTGTGCATGTACCTCTCCCACACCGACGCGTGGTCGGAAGCCAACCGCGTGCTCAAGCTGGGCAAGGTTCGTCTTTCGTTCGAACCGTCCGGGCCGTTCACCCAACGCCTCGATCTCGCCGGCAACTGCATCAGCCTGACGCGCGGCGAGGTCTCGCTCACCCTCGCCTTCGACCCCGATGCCGACGTGCTGCTCATCACCGGTGACGCCGGCGGCACCAAGGTCGCAGTGACCTACGAGACCTGGCGAACCGCCCCCCACGATCCCTGCGCGGACGCCGGCGAGAGCAAGAGCTGCTGGACGATGCGCGAAGGGCCCGAGTCGTCGCGCGTCATCGAGTCGGCGGATGCGTCGATCGACACGCCGGACGCACTCGTGTGGCGGCACCGCAACACGACATCAGCGGTTCCCTTCACACTCAAGCACCAGGGGCTCGAGCCCATCGCGTCGCAGTTCGTGGACACGCTGATCAACCGGACCTCCGGCGTGCGGATCACGTCGCCGCAGCTGCGGAAGCTCGACGCGTCGAGGCTCGCGGGCGATTCCGTGGGTGCGTTCTCGGTGGCGATCGCCGCGCGTTGCGCTCAGGATGCAAACGACGACATCTGGCTCGGTGCGCTGCCCGCGGTGCGCGAGGATGCGCACGCCCGGGCACGGGCCGCCTCGGAGCGGGCGTGGTCGTCGTCGTACATCTTCGTGAGCGGCGATCCGGCCTCGGCCCCGCTGCCCCGGAACACGCACCCGTTGCGGATCGGGGCGGACTCGAACGGTGGAAACCTCATCGACGCGGATCTGCGACGGGTCGCGATCTGGAATCGCACGCTCCCACCGGAGGCGTGCGCCGAGTTGACGGCATCGCTCGAAGACATCAAGGACCATCCCGCGAACGTCATCGCGGCGTGGTCGGCGACGGTGGGCGATGCGACAACGCTCACGGACGCGGGTGAGAACGGCCACGCGATGCGAGCCATCGGTGCGCTCCCGCCCGTTGTTGGTGAGCGGGCCGTGAAACTCGGGGCCGGTCGTTTCGAAACCGCGAGCCACGAGCGCCTCGATCTTTCCTCCGACCGCGTCCTCGATGTGGTGCTCCGACCTCGGTCGAACGGCCGGATGCTCGACAAGCTCACCGCCGGCACGTCCGACGGGTTCCTCTTCGACATCCACCACGGCCGCCCCCGTCTGATCACGGGGAACGAGACGCTGCACGCGGACACTCCCGTGCCGATGGGTCAATGGGTGCACCTCGCCGCGGTGATCGGCACCGAATCCGGGCGGCGCGAGATCTACATGAACGGACGGATGATCGCCTCAGCTCCTTCGGCTCCGACGCCGTCCCTGGTGACGCGTGCATACGTGCTTTCGACCGCGATGACCCGCTGGGCCTCGCGCGGCGGCTTCCCGATCAAGTTCAACGGTTCGATCTTCACGGTCGAGCCGCGTCCCACCAACGGCGCACCGTACAACGCCGATTTCCGCAACTGGGGCGGTGACTACTGGTGGCAGAACACGCGGCTCTCCTACGAGCCGATGCTCGCCCGGGGCGAGTGGTCCGCCATGGACTCGCTCTTTGCCACCTACGAGCGCGTGCTCCCGGGCGCTAAGGCCCGCACAAAGTTGTACTACGGCGCAGACGGTGTCTACTTCCCCGAGACGATGACGCAGTTCGGCACGTACGCCAACGGCGATTACGGCTGGAACCGCGAGGGCGCAAAGATCGGGGACATCCACTGCCCGTGGTGGCAGTGGTCGTGGCAGCAGAACCTCGAACTCACAGACCTCATGCTGCGTCGGTACGCCTACTCGCTTGATCGCGAGTTCCTCGAAACCCGCGCGCTCCCGATGGCGCGCGAGAGCCTGCGGTACTACTCCTCGCGATTCCCCCGCGACGACAAGGGTCTTCTTCGCATCACCCCCACGCAGGCCGTCGAGACGTTCTGGCACGGTGTGGTCAACGACACGCCGACCGTGGCCGGGCTACACGCGGTGCTGAACCGTCTCAACGCGCTCCCGGATGACATGGGTTCTCCGTCCGACCGCGCAGAGTGGCGTGCGTTCGCGAAGGCGCTCCCGCCGATCCCCACCCGCGACGCGAAGGGGGTCACGCTGATCGCGCCCGCCGCGGAATACGAGGACAAGCAGTCCAACGTGGAGAACCCGGAGCTCTACGCGGTGCACCCGTTCAACCTGTACTCGGTGGGCCAGCCGGGGCTTCACGTTGCCCGTGCGTCGTACGCGGCGCGGCACCACAAGAGCACGGTCGGCTGGACCCAGGACGGAATGGTCGCGGCGATGCTGGGGCTGACGGACGAGGCCGCGGCGATCATGGGTGCCAAAGCCCGCAACAGCCACCGCGCGCACCGATTCCCGGCGATCTGGGGCCCGAACTTCGACTGGCTGCCCGACCAGTGCCACAACGGGAACATCACGAACACGCTCCAACTGATGGCGATTCAGAACGTCGCCGGCAAGATTCATCTCTTGCCGGCGTGGCCGAAATCGTGGGACGTTTCGTTCCGCTTGTGGGCGGAAGGCGGCACCGTCGTGGAGTGCGAGTATCGATCGGGGAAGATCGTCTCGCTGAAAGTGACGCCCGAGAGCCGCCGGGGCGATATCGTCCTTCCACAGGAGTAACCGCCCATGTCGAGGATCGCGATCGTGTCGTCGGAGATCGCGCCCCTCCGAGGATGGGGCGCGGGAACGTACGCAACCCTCATGACCCTCGCGCTCTCCCGCGCGGGCCACGAGGTTCACCTGTTCACCGATGCTCCCGAAATCGCCACGCGCGGCCCGGCTCTCTTCCCGGGTGTTCGGCTCCACGAGCTCCGGCCCGACACCAGCCAGTCTTTCGACAACACGCACCAGGCCTACAGCCTCGCCGCGATGCGAGCGGTCCTCGATGCGCACGAAGCGACGCCCTTTGACGTCATCGAGTTCCCAGATGTCGGGGCGGAGGCCTACTTCGCGCTGCGGGCCCGCGAGGCGACCGGTGCGCTCGCCGGTGCGACCATCGCCATCCGCACGCACCAGACCAACCACATGCTGCGCGAGCTCAACCGGTGGCCCTGGGAGAATCGGTGGTTCGCCTCGCTCCGCGCGATGGAGCGGTACTGCCTCGCGGCAGCAGACGTGCTGCTCGCGCCGTCGCGCCAGATCATCAGCACGCTGGAGCGCGAGATCCCGGGCGCGACCCGACGGACGCGACTGGCCCGCAATCCCTTTTCCGCTGATCTGCTGAGTTCACCGGACGGCGAGGCGGAGCCGGATGCGCGGCACCGCGTCGTGTTCACGGGTCGCCTCGAGCACCTCAAGGGCGTCGAGGTGCTCGTCCGCGCGGCAGTCAAGGTGCTGGATCGCGGCATCAACGCCACGTTCGTCCTCATCGGCGCCGACACCTTCACCGCCCCCGGCGGCTTGTGGATGCGTCCGCACCTGGAGAGCCTCATCCCCGCGCGTCACGCGGCCGCCTTCGAGTTCCATTCCACGCAGATGCCCCGCGCCTTCGTCGCGACCGAGCTCGCTCGCGCCACGCTCTGCTGCTTGCCGTCGCTTGAAGATAACTTCCCGTACGGTGCCCTCGAGTGCCTCGCCGCCGGACGGGCCCTCATCACCACCAAGGGCAGCGGCGTGAGCGAGATCCTCACGCACCGCCACGACGCGCTGCTCGTGCCGCCCGACAACGAAGCCGCCCTCGCCGATGCCATCGCTCTCGGACTCTCCGACTCGCAGCTCCGCGCAACGCTCGCGGAGCATGCCCGCGCAACGCTCGCTCGCGAGTGCGATCCCGCGGCGGTCACGCGCGTCTACTCCGACCTTCGACCGCGGACGCTCCCGAGCCCGCCCCGCGCAGCGCATGCGCAGACGACCGCTGTGATCGCCGCGACCGGCCCCGCCGAGCATCTCGCACGCACGCTCCAGGCACTGAGGATGCAGACGCTCGCGCCGACACGCATCATCGTGGTCGCCGACCGGGCCACGCTGGGCTCACTCCCCGCGGCGGCCGATACGGACACCATCGAGCACACCGACGGCGGACCGGCCGGTGCGCTGAACGCGGGTATCGCCGCGGCGCACACCCGCCGCGTGCTCCCCCTGCGGGCCGGGGATCTGCCCGAGCCCGCGTTCATCGAGCGGGCGGTGCGCGCCGCGGCAATCAACCCCGATGCCGCGGCGGTCACATCGCTGTTCGCAGTCGTTGATGACGAGGACCGATCGCGGCTTCGGACGGTCCTGCCGTTGGGCCTCCATCGCGATCAGCTTCCCGTCTGGAACTGCGGCGGGCCCCTCGCCTCGCTCCTGGACCGGGACGCGGTGCTGGCGGTCGGCGGGTTCGATCCGGCGATGGAGGACCTGTACGAGTGGGACCTGTGGTGCGCGTTGGCGAACGGCGGGTACCGCTCGGTGGTCATCCCGGAGGTGCTGGTGGTGGAGCGTCGGCGTCCGGCGCTCTCGCGTCGGCGCACAGAGATGCTGCGGGCGATCATGCTGGCGAAGCACACCGGCCTCTCCACGAACCCAGAGCTGACCATGCGAATGCTCGTCGGCGAGTTGCTCACGGATGAGGACCTCGACGGACGCCCCGATCCGCGCGACATCGCGCGATCGCTCATCGACGAGAACCTGCGCTATCGCCTCGCGGATCGGCTCAACGCCACCGCGGCGAAACTGGGCGTGCACGACTTGCTGAAGTCCGCGGCGAAGAGCCTCGATCGTGACCCATGAGGCTCGCGGCGGTGAAGGAGATCAGCAGCCGCCCGCGTCCCAGCGCGTGAAGAAGAAGATGACGTCATCGGAGTCCGTGCCGCCGGAAACATCCACGTCGGAGCACGCAACGCCGGAGTCCCATTCAGCGAAGAATGCGATGACGTCGTCGGAGTCGACGCCGCCGGAGTTGTCGTAGTCAGCAGCGCACCCGGCAACCTGCCACAAGCAACCAGGCTGCTGGCCGCCCGCGCCGGCCCAGAAGCCGCCGACAACGGTGAAGGCACCGCCGGACATGGCCTCGCCCGCGTCCCACTGACCGATGGTGCCGCTCACCACGAAGTTGCCGCCGGAAGACGTTCCGCCGCCGCAATCGATGGTGTACCAATCGACGGCGAGCTGCGCAGAAGCGTGGGCGCTGAGTCCGGCGATCGAGGCAAGAGCGAAGAAGACGTGGGTCCGCATGAGACTGCTCCAAGGGGCGCGCGGGGCGTTGCTACAAGATAAAGCGAGTGAAGCAGGGTTGCACGCACATTCTGGACTCACAATTTGTGAAACTACCCCAGATTCCGTTGTTCCAACCCAAACACAGACCAACTCTCGGTGCGACGAGTGGGTCCATGCGAGCCGGGCTCAACCGGCACACACCCGGGACATGCGCGCCAACGGATGGCCGGCGTTGCGGTTGTCCGCACCGCCACCGTCATGCGAGGAGTTATCGGAAAGGGTGTGCGAAAAACGCCAAACCCGACGCGGCAGCGTCGGGTATGGCGGTTGGGTGTCCCGGTCCGGAGGCGTACCTCGGATCCGAGAAAAGAGGGTCGAGTTGTTACCCCTGCTCTGCTCCGTTCGCGTCCCCCTCGGTCGGCGTCGGATCTTCCATATGGAATACGCCGGTGGAGGGCGGTTGGTTTCGCAATCCGGCGCACAACATCGAAACGGCCGAAGCCGCACGGACCCCTACCCTTCCACATGATCAGGCGGCTCCACGAGCGATGGCGAGCCTACACGCGACGGCGGCGGGTCCTTCTGGCCGGTGGGCTCTCCCTCGCCGCGGTAGTGACGGTTGCGCTGCTTGCCGTCGGTCTCGCGCGCGTGTCGCCGTCGTGGTGGTCACCCGTTGATCCCGCTGCGCCCGCGACAATCGCACGGGCCGAGAAGCTCGAGAACGCGCTGGTAGGCCACATGTCGCTCGTGCGACCTC
>JBIKMF010000469.1:0-2962 GCA_044359425.1 Phycisphaerales bacterium | reverse complement strand
CACCGCCGGCAGTTTGCCGGACTCCACGTCCGCCCGGAACTGGAAAAGCACGTCTCCCGCCGGAACGGCGATCTCCCGCTCGGTACCCGCGTCGTTGTAGCGATGAGTTGCCATGGTCCGGTAGGATGAGTCGGCACTGTTGTCGCAGAACGCTCGCTCGTGGAGAGATCGCTCGCGGGGCGTGAGGGCGGCGTAGTTCGCCTCGGTGTAGCGTGCCGCTTCGGCGCGGAGGGACTCGAGCTCCTGGGTCAGTTTGCGTGCCGTTGACAGGGACTTGTCGTCCGTCTTTCCCGCGAGCGACGCGATGCGCTCGGGGAGTTGCCTGATCTGCGCGGCGACGAACTCCATCCGCGTACGTGCGAAGCGGACCTGAAACTGTGAGAACCACTCGATCGGGTTGTCTTCGAAACTGCTGAGCCAGGCGTTGGCGTCGCCGTCCAATCCAGTGGGTATGCTGATTTCGTTCTGGTAGATCTTCCACGAGATTCCGTGGTCTTCGAGGCGTTCTGGAAGGGTGGTCCAGCGAGCCTCGTGTGCGTAGTCCACTTCATCGTTGCGAACGCAGGCATTGCCGGCGCGCGTGGGGGATGGCAGCACGGTCCCGGACCAAAGATAGAGCCGGTTGGGGGTGGTGCCGGTGAGCGATGAGCAGAAGTTCTGATCGCAGACGGTAAAGGCGTCCGCGAGGTCGTAGTAGAACGGAATGTCCTCGCGTGAGTAGAAACCCATCGTGAGAGGCATGTGCTTGAAGTTCGGTGAACCCGCGGCCTTGGCCTCGAGCCATCGGTCGTGACGTCCCCCGTTGGCCGCGTCGGTCTGGTCGGTCCACCCGTGCGGAAGCGATCCCATCCACGTGGCGTCGGAATCGTTCATGCTCATTCGAAACGGCACAAACTTCCGCCCCTGCGGGTCTGTCTGCACCCACACAGGGTCACCGTTGGGCAAACGCATCGCGCGAGGATCGTTGAAGCCCCGAACACCCCGGAGAGCACCGTAGCAGTGATCGAAGGACCTGTTCTCCTGCATGAGGATGACGACATGCTCAGCATCGAGGTACGTGGTACCCGGATCGGGGGCAATGGCCATTGCACGACGGACGGAATCAGAGAGTGGACCAAAGCCCCCCGCGGCAAGCCCCGCCAGACCGGCGAATCGGAGGAAGTCTCGACGCGTGTGCATGACTGACTCCGGCATCGATGGGCTCGATCAGGCTTCGGCCTTCCAGCCGTACTCGACGTATTCGTGCTTGAACGAGCCGTCATCGTAGAGGTCGAAGAGCCCGTAGCCCTCGCCACAGCGCTCTTTCCGGCCCTTCCACCACGCGCCGGAGACCGCGCCGTCGCAGATGTAGGTCAGGCCGTCCAACTCGATCCGCTCGTTCATGTGAATATGACCGCTCACGCACGCTTTCACTTGGCGGTGCTGCTTCAGGAGGCGGTGAACCCTCGCACCGTCCGTGAACACGCTTGCGGCCGGCAGCACGAACTTGTTGTCTTGGAGTTTGCCATCGGCCATCATGGCGACGACCGACAGGATTGGGATATGGGAGATCACCACGGTCGGCTGCGCCGCGTTGGTCGAGAGTTCCGCGGAGAGCCACTCGTACTGAGCGTCATCCAACCCGCCGAGGTACCGGTCCTCAAACGGAAGGACACTGTCGAGGATCACGAATCGCCAGCCGGCCTTGGCGAACGAGTAGTACGCACGCTCGAGCCCAAGGGCTTCCGTCGCCCATGACTTGCCCCAGCCTTTTTCATCGCCTTTGGTCTTGCTCTTGGCCTTGTTCCAACCCCAGATGTCGTGGTTGCCGATGCAATGGCGAACCTCTATGGAGCACTCGCGCTTGAACGCACCGGTGAAAAGCCCCCACTGCTGCTTCGTTCGATCGAACCCTTCGGCGAAGGAGTCCATGATGAGGTCGCCGCCGGTGACGAGCAGCGTTGGGGCGTCGGTACGGTCCTGAACGTGCCGGAGGCACGATGCAACGCCGGCTTCGGCCCGGAGTTCGGGCTGGATATGGGAATCAGTCAAGTGCGCGAAGCGGAGAACTCGGGAGGCGCTGCGGTTTGCAGGCGCGACGGATCCCGAGGTCGAACGAGCGAATGCGTCTGATCCGAGGGCTCCCGCGCCCATGGCCGCGGCCGCACCTGTGAGGAGAACGCCACGACGAGACAGTGGGGTGTTCGGCATAGAACTCGCTCCAGCCCAGGCTGCGGGAGCGCCCGGCAGATTTGGAAAGGTCCGCGTGCGACGGGATTCGGATTACGGATTCCGGCCGGTGTACCACGGGAGGGAGGTGTTCAGTTCGACCTTGCCGATCGAACGCACGTGACCGTCGCCCCACGCGGTGTTGCAGCCCGCGTTGTGCCGGAAGTACTCCTTCTCCCAGGCGCGGAAGCGAGGATCACCGTTGTCGATATCGGGGTTGTACTGCGTGAGATCGTTCAGCGTGTCACCGTTCGCGTCGAGCATGTGCTCGAAAGCATCCTGGAACATGATGATGGCGGAGGGCTGCGGGATCTGGCTGATCTTGGTCGGAACCGATACGACGCGGCCGTAGGCGGCGACGTAGCGGCGCTGCCACCAGGTCGGAACGGGGCGGTTCGGACCGTCCATCATTTCGACGCCGTTGAAGCCGTAGGTCTGGTAGTAGTGATCGGGGTTGAAGTTCGTGCCGTCGGGGTAGGGGTCCATGAGCTTGGCGGAGGGACAGCGCCAGAGCTTCCAGCCAGGGAAGGGCGGATTGTCGTTGGACAGCCAAGGCATGCGGGCCGTGTACCACGCCGGGTCGACTTCGACGTCCAGGTACTTGTCATAGATGTTGCCCCAGTAGGCGACATCTGAAGGACCGCCATCGGACGTGAAATCATTGATCCAGGGGCGGACCATGCGGAGATTGGTCGAGTCGTACGGGCCGGAGGCGTTGATGCGGAGGAAGCGGGCGCCGTAGTTGAGCCGCTTC
>JBIKMF010000108.1:0-11119 GCA_044359425.1 Phycisphaerales bacterium | reverse complement strand
TCGCCAACACCGGCCTCGGCCAACTCCGCACCCCCTCCACCCCCTCCACCACCTCCACGCTCGAGCCCGAACTCCCACTCATCACCACCGGCGACGACATCGCCTGCATCGCCCAGTTCGTCGACCCCGTCCTCCGTTCCTACAGCGCCGCCAACGTCATCGCCAACCTGCTCAACACGCCCGCGATGGCGCCCGGCCCCCGGCCCGCTGACACACGCACCGTGTAGGGCCCCACACCCAACCAGCCGCTCGCACGCTCGCCCACCTACGGTCTCGAATGCTCCCGTCGACCCCAGCCGAGCCTCGCCGCGGCGAGCCGACCATCCAACTTCGCCCCGTGGTCCGGAGCGATCTGCCGGAACTCTTCGAACTCCAGTGCGACCCGGCCTCGAACGAACTCGCGGGCACAAAGCCCCGCTCGCGCGAGAGCTTCTTCGCCACATGGGAACGGTCACTCGCTGATCCAAGGGTCAACTCCCGCATCATTGAAACTGAAGGACAGACGGCATGGACGATCGCCGGGAGCATCGCGTGCTTCCAGGTTGAAGAACACGGCACCTCCTGCGACATGCTCGGCTATTGGATCGCTCGCCCCTACTGGGGAATGGGGATCGCCTCCCTTGCCGCATCTCTGTTCCTCGCCCAGGAGAAACGCAGACCCCTCCTCGCCACCGCCGCGACGGCCAACACCGCTTCGCGGAAGATCCTCGAACGAAACGGATTCCGCCTCATCGGCATTCGTATGGGCGAAGAAACCGATCGGTACCTCGCGAGCGAGATCGCCGAGTACACGCTCGACTAGTTCCTCGCCGACTGCCCCACGAAGTCAGAGCTTCTCACCGGGAAGCGAGCTCGCCTGCTTCACCCACGCCGCAAACTGCGCGTCATCAATCGGCCGATCCTCGTACACGTCGAGGTACCGTACTTCTCGTTGCTTCGAAGCTCCCGGCGGCACGGGCGTCAGCGAGGCTCCCCTGAAGAACGCAACTTTCACGTACCGATCGAAGCAATGGAACGACAGAAACCACAGGCCCGGCTGCACGCCGTAGAACGGCGAGTTCCACTTGACCGCCTTGCAAACGCCCGGCACCGTGCTCGCGATGATCTCATCAAGACGGCGGCCCACATCCCGCTTCCACCCGGGCATCGCGTCGATGTACGCCCGCACCGGTGCTTCACCCTCAGCCTTGGCGATCTGCGGATTGCCCCCCGACAGCAGCCGCGGTTCACCCGCGTCGACAGCTCTCCCTCTCGTTGACGACCGAACCGCCTTCTTGGTTACCTTCTTCGCCATGGCGACCACTGTAAGCGAGGATCAGCCGAGAGGTCAGTCACAGGGCGCTGGGTGAGGCGAGTTGCGACGGGCTGGTCGGTTCCATCTCCTCGCGAACGACCCGTCACACACACGAGGACAATTCCCCTATCGCGACTGTTCACATGGAAACCACGCAACAACTATTGAAGTTCAGATGTGGTCGTGTAGAGTCCGTTTGCGGTGACAACGCTGACTCGCAAAGCCGGGAACTGCGACAGTGAGTATCCCATCGCATCGAATGGAGACAGTGGTGACTAGACACTTGTTTGGATCGGTGCTTCTCGTTGCGCTCGCTGGCGCTGGCACAGCACAGGGTATCGTTGTTCTCGGAAACGGGGACTCGGTGAACCTCGCTGCATTGATCGGACCGAACAGCGATCGCGTGTTCTGCGTTGGCGATAAGTTGTTCACGTTGGAGTCGGTGACGACCACGTCGTTCAACCCAGCCGACTTCACGATCATCGGATTCATCGCAGGCACTCCCGGGCTGCTTCCGAACATCGGCTTTGACATCACGGGGCCGTTCGGTGATGGCTCCCCGGGCGACATGTCCGTTCACGAGTTCAACATCCAGTACTCCGTCGAGGTCAAGCCCGAGTTCTTCGCGCAGGGCATCCGCATCAAGGACGCCAGCCTGACCTTCAATGGGTCCTCCAGCGGCGACGGCTCATTCGCCCGGGTCGACGAAACGATCTTCGACTTCGACACCAATACGCTGTTGAACCAGCTGTCGGTGTTCGATATCGCCGGACCACCGCAGGTGACCCGCCTTCAAGACAGTATCGACTACTTGCCCAACAGCTACCGCAAGCTGGAAGTGAACAAGGACATGAAGTTCTTTGCTGCTCACGTGAATGACACGGCAACGGCGTCGTTCATTCGTCAGGAGTTCAGCCAGATTCCGACGCCCGGAGCCATTTCGCTCCTAGCCGTCGCCGGCATGGCCGCGGGCCGCCGTCGACGCGTCTGATGCGATGAGAGGCTTCTGCCATTTCGAAGTCACAGGGGCACCGATAGCAATGGTGCCCCTGTCTTTGTTGCCCCTCCGATCAGAGCGCTTGGGGTTTCTGGCACAAGGGTTGAGCGGACGGTGGCGTTGGCAACTGTCAGGACGACGGCAAAGACGCCTTGATCTTCACGCGGCCGGGCCTTCCAGGAGCGTAGCGCATTGGTCGCTCACACCAGGTTGCCTGAGCGGCTGATCAAGACCAGTGCCACGGTTGTGCGGACGGCGCCGTACGTGGGGTTCCAGATGGCGGGAGTCGCGATGGCTCAGTATCTGTCCCCGACCATGCCAGATCGGATACACACGCTCAGGTCAGCGGAGGTGGCGTCGGGATGACGAGGACTCGCATGGCATTTCCGCCGGAAACGGAACCAGCGATGATGGTCCGGACTCAGTCAGCCAGAGCGTTGTTCGCAAGACCCAGATCATGCCGACGCCTCCCGACCGCGAACCGTGTTCGCCACGGGAGAGCCCAGACTCATCCCTGAACCAGATCGCTCATGCTGTGCACTCATCATCCAGAGCCCACGGCGGTCGTCGGCGGAGAATCAAATGGAGAATACCGGTCTACCGAGCGCCGTTGCCCAGGACAACGCCAGCACAGCACACGATCACCACGTTCCGGCACCACAAGCAGGTGCATCGGACTCAGACGACGGACACTCGTTCCTGCGTCGTCATGCTGCTCTTCTCCTGAGTACTGCATCCGCACTGTTCATCCTGTCGGCCTGGACGCTTTCACGATGGGCCGGACTCCCGCATCCCGTGGCGGTCGCGATCTACCTCATGGCCTACGCCTCTGGAAGCGCTATGCTCGCCGTCGCAGCCGTCCGCAAGTTCCGACGTGGAACCCTCTCGCTCAACATCGACCTCTTGATGATTGTCGCCGCGATCGGGGCCGCCATGCTAGGCAAATGGGCGGAGGGGGCGTTCTTGCTCTTTCTCTTCTCGCTCGCGAACGCGCTCGAGCAGTACGCCATGGACAAGGCTCGCAACGCCATCCGCGCCCTCGCGGATCTGTCGCCTCCCACCGCCCGCCTGCTCCGCGACGGAGTGGAAACAGTCGTCTCACTCGACGCGGTGAGCGTCGGTGACACCGTCGTCCTCCGGCCCGCGGAGCGCATCCCTGTAGACGGTCGCGTCCGCAGCGGGAACTCCGCGGTCGATCAATCGCCCATCACCGGCGAGTCCCTCCCCGTCGAAAAGACCGTGGGCGATGAAGTCTTTGCCGGCACGATCAACGGTTCCGGCTCGCTCGAGATCACCAGCAGCCGGGCGATGGGTGACCGCACGCTTGACCGTGTCATCCGGCTGGTTGCAGAAGCTCAGACACAGCGCGCCCCGACCCAGGTACTCACCGACCGCCTCACTCGCATCTTCGTGCCTTCGGTCCTGACCCTCGCCGCCCTTCTCATCGTTGTGCCGCCCTTGCTCGGCTGGCTCGACTGGAGCGAGAGTTTCTACCGCGCCATGACAGTCCTTGTCGGTGCCTCGCCGTGTGCACTCGCACTGGGCGCCCCGGCCACCGTGCTCGCGGGCATCGCCCAGGCTGCCCGCAAGGGCGTCTTGATCAAAGGCGGAACCCATCTAGAGAATCTGGGAACCGTGACGGCGATCGCGTTCGACAAAACCGGAACCCTGACGGTCGGCAAGCCCGAGGTCACCGACATTGTGCCCGCCCCCGGGGCTACCCCTCTCGAGTTGCTCACGATCGCCGCGGCAGTCGAACGCCGCTCCCAACATCCACTCGCCGCAGCGGTCGTTCGTCGTGCGGCACAAGACTCTCTCGAACTGCCGGCCGCCGGCGACCTTCAGAGCGTGACGGCGAAGGGAGTGCGTTCACCCGTCGGCGGACAAATCGTCGAAATCGGCAGCCTCAAACTCTGGGACGACGCGCCAGGTGGAGTCCCCGACGAGATCCGCCCGCCAAGTGCTGGCACTCCAAGCGGCGGGACGGAGCATTGTCGTCGTACGGTGGGGAGAACGCTGGTTGGGCGTTCTCGGCGTGATGGACCAGCCGCGGCCCAAAGTCCGCGAAACCCTGAACGCGCTCCGGACATCAGGTGTGCGTTCCCTCGTCATGCTCACGGGCGACAACAAGGGCGTCGGCGCGGCCGTCGGAAGTGAAGTCGGAGTCGATGCAGTACACGCGGACCTGCTCCCCGAGGACAAGGCCGGCGTGATCAAGGACATGCTCAAGACGCATCGCGCGGTCGCGATGGTTGGCGACGGCGTGAACGATGCACCGGCCCTCGCTCAAGCCACCGTGGGCATCGCCATGGGCGGGGCCGGCACGGCAGTCGCACTGGAAACCGCCGACGTAGCGCTCATGGGCGATGACCTGTCTCGGTTGCCGTTTGCAATCGCCTTGTCGCGCCGCGCACGATCGATCATCCGCCAGAATGTCGTCTTCGCCTTGGCGGTCATCGCGGTGCTCATCATCGCTGGAGCAACCGGGTTCGCCACCATTGGCCCCGCCGTCCTCCTCCACGAGGGCAGCACCATCCTAGTGGTTCTCAACGCCCTTCGCCTGCTCGCGTTCGATACCCCCCGAACCTGAAACGCCCGCGACCGAGTTCGATCCCCACGCGCGAACGTCCACCGGCATGCGGCTCGCGGACGTCGGTATCTGAATCGACGCGACGGCACAGGGTCCGAACCTCACGCAGAGAGTCATCCTTTCGGAGCCCTCAACGCGGGTCCCACTAAGATGCGTGAGACCGTGAAACACACAACGGGCAGCCTCCAAGCGAGTCATGAGCCATCGACCCTCACGAGCTCTTTCGGTTGGGAATGCGAGGTCGACATGCACCCATGGCAATCGCCCACCACGCTCGGAGCAGCAGTTCCGCTGGTGGTTCGGGTACCGGCCTCCCCATGCACGCCGAACGACCGGTCCACCTTCGGCCGGCAACCTGCTCAACATAGTCACTGTCCGACCACGCTCTGAATGCTCGCTGCACCCGCGAGCGATCCAGGCAAACTCCGGAACCACCACTTGAAAGCCCTCCGATGTGCGCCGCGTTTGGCTTCAATCGAAGGCAAGTCGGGGTGACGGGACGGGGCGTCACCTGCTTCTGGAAGGCGGTCGGGTCTGGCAGGGGCGGGTACGCCTACCGCTCAGCGCCAAAGCGGTTCAAGAGACCCGGTGGGGGACACACCGGCCAACCGTTCGACCCGAGGAGAGTCACGGATCCAGCTTGTGTGACGGGGTATTTGGTCCACGCGCTTCTTCGGAGCGTGATTTGACAATCGCGTCGAGTTCTCGAACGAGTTCCCGCAGGCGCTGCTCGCTTGTGTCGGGCGCAGTCACTCGGTGGTCTTCGATGTCCTGCACCTTCTGGTAGTTGTTGATGACGGCACCGACGATAAGGTTGACGAGCAGGAACGTCGCGATCACGATCCAGGACACCTGAAAGGCCGTGAACGCCCCCAGAGAATGTCCCGCCTGGGCGAGATCGTAACGCATCTGTGTCCAGTCATCGCCGGTGAGGATACGGAAGAGGGTGAAGCACGCCTCATGGATACTGCTGAAGTAGGGCTGCATGGGATGGTCTTTGCTCCCGAAGAGCTTCACCCCGATGACCGCGTACACGTAGAAGAGAATTGTCGCCAGGAGCGCCACGTGCTTCATGCTGGCGACAGAGCGGAGCAGGACGGTGACGATCATTCGAAGTTCGGGGATGGCCTTGACCAGTCGCAGCACACGGAACACGCGAAGGATGCGCAGCACAGGGCCGATGCCGTTGGACGCGGGAATCAACGCCGCGATCACGATCACGATGTCAAAGACGTTCCATCCGTCTCGGAAGAACGAGGATGTCGAGTCCCGAGCCTTGAACCTCAGCGCAATCTCCAAGAGGTAGATGACGATGCAGACGGTTTCGATCCCGGCGATGACACGGAGCGCCGTCGCATCGGTCAGGTATGTACTCAGCCCGATGAGGAACGCGTTGATCAGAATCACCGAGATGATGAAGTTGTTGAAGGTCTCGGACTGGACAAGGTGACGAACGTTCATAACGGTTCCCGGATCAGTGAGATGCGTCGCCGTACGGAGGCCGCGGAAACGTACCGCGGCCCGGGCAGGATGCCGAGTGAGCGATGCGTGCCGTGGGTGTGAATGACCTGCCCGCGCGTTCCGCGATCAACCGCCCTTCGCGTCAGAGCCGTCCTCCTTCAAGGGTTTCGAAGGAACCACCACACTCAGCAACGTCGCCAACCCAAGCATGCCCAGGACGACAAGAAGCGAGACGGTCGTGTCGATCTTGATCGGATCGGCCTTCGCCATGCCGATGACGTCGAGGTACGGCGGCACGCTCAGCAGCAGCAGCTTCACCCCGACAAACGCCAGGATCAGGATCAGCGCCGGCTTCAGGAACCGGAACTTCTGGATCAACGCGGCGAGGCAGAAGTACAGGGCCCGCAGCCCGAGGATCGCGAAGATGTTGCTCGTGAAGACGATGAACGGGTCCGGCGTGATCGCGAAGATGGCCGGGATCGAGTCCACGGCGAAGACCAGGTCGGTGATCTCGACAAGGATGAGCGCCAGGAAGAGCGGCGTGATCGCCCAGGTCGCACTCAGCGAGCCCGCCGGAGCCGGATCCATCACCTCTTTGCCTTCCGCGTTCTTGCTGTACGTCGGTTTGAGCGTCCGCTTGGTGAAGAACTTCTGCCCGTCGTAGAACTCTGTCACGCGGAAGAACTTCTTGCACAGGCGGACCGCGATGTTCTGCGAGACGTCGTCGTTGCCCTTGATGAGGGCCATTTTCAGCGCGGTCAGGATCAGGAACCCGCCGAAGATGATCAGGATCCACTGGTACTTCAGGATCAACCCCGCGCCGAGGAAAATCATCCCGCCGCGCATCAACAACGCACCGATGATGCCCCAGAAGAGAACCCGGTGCTGGTACTTGGCCGGCACGGCGAAGAAGGAGAAGATCAGCGCGATGACGAAGATGTTGTCCATCGCGAGCGACTTCTCGACGACATACCCCACCAGGTACTGCTTCGCCGCTTCGAGCCCCTTCACCTCTCCCGACACGATGAGCGGCGCCCCCGCCTTGATCGCCTCCGACGTGCTGTACTTGGCGGTCTCTAGCCCCAGTCCAAGCCAGTGGTTCTCGTAGGCCATGTACACGAACCCGCTGAACGCGATCCCGCAGGTCAGCCAAATGATGGACCAGGTCACGGCCTCCTTCATCGCGACTTCGTGCGCTTCACGATGAAAGACGCCCAGGTCCAGCGCAAGGAACACGACCACAAGGCCGACGAACGCCACATAGGCCCAGATCTTGAGATCGGCGGGGTTTGACGCCGCGGTGGATGCGAGAAAGAGCAGTTCATTCATGGTACTTCATATCCTCTGGACGGTACATGCCGACACGGCCGAATGCCGGTGCCACGCCGCGGTTGCTCCCGCGTGTAGCGAAAGTCTCTGATATCCGAACGCGGCGACCGCACGCTGGTCTCGCCGCCACACTCCCTAACCATCTACAACCCTTGTCGAACCATGTTGAGCAGCTTGCCCGCGTCCAATCCAGTGCTTTGCGACTGGATCGCACCGCGGTGCTGCGCGTACAGGGTCTTTGCCTTCTCGGCCTGCGTCGTGAAGACACCCTTGAGGTCGATCGCGCCCAGCGACCTGCCGCCGGAGTAATACGCCTTCGCCGCGTGCCCCAGAGCGTAAGTCGACGCGAAGGAGAACGCGGAACTTGTCGCCTGATCGGCGACCGCACCGGCCACCCGCCCGAGCATGCGACGTCCCAACCCGCCGAGAAACTTGCGGGCGTAGTTCTCGAGCACCTGAGACGTCATACCGACACCGACTGTCGCCAGGAAGTCCTTGATGTGCCCTGTGCTGAGCGTGTACCCGTATCTCGCTCCGATCCGATAGACCATCTTCATCTGCAACGGCACGATTGCGGCTGTTGCAAGCCCCTGAGGCAGCAGCTCGATAGCCGCATTCAAGATCGCGTAGCGCGTGATCGACGAATCGATCTCGGCCTCATCTACTTGAACCTTGCCCTGCCCCGGACCAGCCGTCGCGACCCCGGCGGCCAACGCCCCCCCCGTCGCCGGCACCGGATCGATCCCAAAGTCCACAAGCTCGTCGGCCTGCTGCAGCGTTGCCGCCGCCGATGCCTGGTCGATCGACAGCGCAAGCCGGAGTTTGTCCAGGAACGACTTCTCCTCGACCCCGGCTTTCCCATCGGCGTCACACACAGCAACAGCCATCTCGTACGCCAGCGACCGATGCTCCTGCTTCTTCAGCGGCGCGACAGCCTTCTCGACCGTCACTCTCCCCAGCAGAACATCTTGGTAGAGCGCCGACATTCCACGCCCACGCTCTGAGCCGCTCGATGCGCCCTCGACCCCGGCATCAGACCCGAGATTCTCAACGATCTGCCGCACCGCTTCGCGCTCGGCATCGTTCTTTTTGCCATCCGCAAACGCGGCCAAGAGGCACACCGTCACGATCGCGTCCTGTTCCGTAGGGCTCATGATCCACTTTCCGCCCGTGAAGGGCGTACAAGCACTGTCGGACGTGCGGGGCGTGTTTGGGATACAGGTCGTTCGTCGCACCGAGAGCCGCGATGCTCACCTGACCCCAAAGCCGACGCGCAGGTCGCAAACTCGAAGCAAAATGAGTGTTGGTCTCGCCAAAGGCATCGGTCCGCGCTCACAAAAGGCGAGGACCAAGGCCTAAGACGGGCCGGGGTGGAGCGAGAACCGCCCTACCCGTGCTGACGACCCGTCCCACCCGCATCGGCGGGCGGCTACTCCCCAACAGGAAGCGTGGACCCATAGTAGCAGCCGCGCGATCGCCGGGCGCGTCGATCATTCGGGCTAACTCTGTCCGGAGAAAGGCCCAATCCCGCGCCGGCCGTCTCGGCTCACCCTCCGACGGGCCACATCCATGGGATCCGTACCAATGTTGCGCCCACACCCGCGTCAATCGTCGTACGCCGGCACGCTGAGTACTCCGCGGCCAAGATGCCACTCTGCGCCGCGCAACTCGCCGCGCTCGTCGCTCAACATCTCCCCGAGTCTTCGCGCGCGTGCACCTTCCTCAACGCCCGCGGGCGAGTGTGTGCCAAGGAATCCGATCGCACACGTTGAGTGCCGCGGTACACTTCGCCCCAAGCATGACGCTCGAGATCTTCGATTTCTGGTTCGAACTCACACTGCTCGCGGTTCTCGCGTGTCTGCTGATCTATGGGATCTTCGACACGCGGCTTCAACTGGCGCGACGTAAGGGCGTTGAGGCCGTCGCGCTTCTCCGCCGCAACGCCCGGCGGCTGTGGGTGCTGATCGCGGGCACGACGGTCATTCTCGTGGGGATCGTGATATCGCCGCTCCCCGGACCTGGACTCAGCCTTCTGGGGCCGCTGGGCCTAGCGATCCTGGCGAGCGAGTTCGTGTGGGCGCGGAGATTGACGCTCCAGATCAAGGAGCGGAGCGCGCCGGTGCGCGAAGTCACGCAGCGAGTGGCCGATGCGACGCCGCGGTGGGTGGTGATCCCCGTCTGCGGTACGTACTGGTGTGCGATGGCGTCTATCGAGTTGTGGACTCCGCTGCCGTCGGTGGTGTTGTGGCCGGCCGCATCGATTCTGTTCGCGCCTGTGTTCCTGTGGACATATCTGGTGCTGCGGTCAGCTCGCGTCTGAGCCGCGGCAGCGACGGCCTGCCCTGGGCCTGCGCGGGACGCGCATCCGAGAGCAATCCGCGCTCGCGCGGGATCTTCCCCCGGCTGCGAACGCGAAGGGCGACCGGAGGTCGCATGATTCGCTCCCATGAGATGGGACCGGCATGCCCGAGCGTGAACCTGTTGTTTGGAGAACCCCCGTTGGGAATCACGCACGCGGCCTTCGCTCGGCGCGAACCCATGATCGAAGCTCAGAGACTCGCCACTCAGGCCCTCAGCTGCATCTCATCCCCCGCCTTTGGCATCTGGCTTGGCCGGCTCCGCTCCGCCCGCCAGCGCTGCCTTGCACGCGGCCAGGGTCTCGCGGTACTCCCGCAGGTGCTGGTGGTCGGCCGGCAGCACCTTCTCGCCCATAGACACGGCCTCCTCCAGTTCGGCCAGGGCGGCGGCGGGGTCCTTGTTCTCAAGCCGGGCGCTGCCGGATCGCCAAAGCATACGAGCGAACATCGCGGAGCCATTGGGTGAGCCGTTGCGGAGGATGGTGATGGCCTCATCAAACCCCGCGCGAGCTTCGGCGGTCTTGCCGAGCCCCTGATGCAATCGTGCGAGATTGCTCAGGCTGGTGGCGATGCTGGGGTCCCCGGCCGGGCGGGCCGCGCGGTTCATCGCCAGGGCTTCGCGATACAGCGGCTCCGCTTCCGCGGGCTTGTTCTGAGCCAGCAGCAGCCCCGCGAGGTGGCCGAGGCCGTCGGCGATGTCCGGGTGCCCGACGGGCCGGGCCAGGCGGTAGATTTCCAACGCTTCGCGGTAGAGCGGCTCGGCCTCGGCGAGCTTGTTTTGATCCCGCAGGAGAAACGCCAAGTTGTTCAGTGCAAGCGCGATGTCCGGGTTCCCGGCAGGGAGGGACGCACGATTGATCGCCACCGCTTCGCGATACAGCGGCTCGGCCTCGGCGGGCTTGTTCTGGGACGCGAGGAAAGCCGCGAGGTTGTTCAGAGAAAGAGCAATGTTTGGGTGCCCGGCGGGTAGGGTCGCGCGGCGGATCGCCAAAGCTTCTCGATAGAGCGGCTCGGCCTCGGCAAGCTTGTTCTGTTCACGCAGCACATACGCGAGGTTGTTCAGGGCCCGGGCAGTATCCGGATGCCCGGCG
>JBIKMF010000468.1:0-2975 GCA_044359425.1 Phycisphaerales bacterium | reverse complement strand
GGAAAGCCGCCAATGCCGCGATGATCGCGGCGTCTCGAACGAACGTGAACGAATGGACCAATCCCATAGCAAACCTCCATCGGCAATCACCGGCCCGGGCGTGGGCGCACACACGCCACGGAAGCAGCGGTGAGGCCGGCTTCGCTCGCACACCCGATTCGGTTTGGTAGATGACAGCGAGCGATGCTCGCTCTCCGCACTGATGTCCGCAGGCTGACGAGATCTTGCAGCAACACGTGTGAACCGACCGTTGCCCCTTATCCCAGCGTGGGACTCGTCGCGCGGGCGAGTGCCCGGCGGCGATCGTGGCGGCGGCGGATCCGGAAGAGCCCATCGCGCCGGTTGAATCAGCTCGCCCGAACGTCGCCCGAGCGCGGGGATTGACCCGCGTACACCCCTGCCATCCGGTCGATCGTGCGGAAGAGCGCGATGTGGCCCACCAGCCACAGCAGCGGGCTTATCGCCCACCCGGTGACGGGTATCGCGACGCACAGCGCGCCGGCGCCCGCCAGCCACCACGCGATCAGCGCAAAGGCCGTCTCAAGCCGCGCCCACACGGGGCGGTCGTCGGAGATGCTCCTCGCGATCGCCGCGGCCCGGCGGGCCGTCAGCACGTCGACCGCCAAGGCCGGGACCAGGAGCAACGCCTGCATCAGCATCGCTTCTACCCACGGCGTCATCCCACCGGGGACCCCGCCGCCGCCCGCGAAGAACCCCTTGAACGGGGCGACCATTGTTCCGCTCTGCTGCTGCCCCGCCAGAAAGCCGAAGGAACCCGCGAACACGATGAAGAGCAATGGGGCACGCAGCAGCACGGCGACGACATACACGCGCCGCCGCGACGGCGAGGTCGCCCTCCACAGCAGGCGAAGCATCGCGAACGTCTGCGCCCCGATCGCACACGCCGTCACGATCAGGATCGCGGGCATGACCACCATCGGCGGGATCGCGTACCCCTGCGCTCGAAAGCCGGACACGACCAGCGGGAACAGGGCGAGCGCGAGCGTTCCCGCGATGGCGAGCCTCGCCGCGAGCTGCACGCTGCGCAGGTGTCGCTGCTCAAGCCACGGGGGCCGGATCGAAGTCTGATCCAGGGGCCGTCCGCACTCGGGGCAGGGCATGCCGAGGATGAGCCCGGTCGCATCGTGACGACAGGACGAGCATCGCCACGGCGTCGAAGCGGTGCTTTGCCTAGGCGACGATTCATCGGGAGTCGGCATTCTGCATCCTGGGTCGACAGCACTGGAGCGATCGCGCGGGGGTCGAAGCGACCGCGTGACGGACCGCCGGGTAGATGGTAGACGGCGCGGGGTTGACGGCGGCGTCACGAGAGACGCGTAGGGGTATTGGACCGAGACAACGCGTCACCGAGAGCCGAAGCGAGGGCGCCCGCGGTCAACCGACCGGCGGAGACTCTCGCCGCGATGCGGTGATCAGCACCCGGCGTCCCAGGAAACGAAGAACGCGATGACGTCGTCGCCGTCGACGGAGTCGTCGTCGTTGAAGTCTCCCGCGGGCTGGGAAGCGTCCCAGGACTGGAAGAAGATGATGACATCGTCGCCGTCGACGGAACCGTCGGCGTTGATGTCCGCGTCGCACCGGGGCTCGGCGAGGTACTTCACGATAAGCCTGGGGCGGGCCGCGACGGTCGGGGACTCGGAGGAGGCGATTTCGAGTCCGTTGGCTCCAAAGACGCGTGGAGCGATCAGCCAGCCGTGATTCGCGTCACCGCGTTCCCAGGCCTGGACGGAATCGGTCACGTCGATGGTGACGACACCGGGGCGGACGGCGGCGACATCGGCGTCGGTTCCGGCGACGTGCTCGGTCCACAGATGAGCCTCCGCGTCGTCGACGGAAACGCCGGCGACGAGCGAGGTCCACGTTGACGACTCGTTCCAGGGCTGGAGCATCCGATGAAGCGTGAAGCCGGAGCCTTCCTGCGTGACGGTCAGCGCGAGGAGGGCGGAGGTGACGCGTGCGCCGACCGGGACTTGGTTGGCTGCGTCACCGAAGATGCCGTCGAACTTCAGGAGTCCTTGACGGACGAGGTTCGACCCGTTGGGATCGCTCGCGTCGATGAACATGGTCGCGGCGTTGCCGGTGACGGTTGTGGGGGCGGACTGGCGGAGGTCCGCGTCGCTCGTGCCGAGGTAGATGTTCACGCCGTGCTGGAACGTCGCGGTCTGCACGGGCGTGCTGGTTGTCGTGATCGTGAGCTGCGGCCGCCCGATGAAGCCGCCGTCTTCGGAGGATAAGAGGTCAACGTTGTTGCTGGTGGCAAAGGGCAGGAGCGCCCACCCGTGGTTGGGTGCTCCCGCGAGCCAGGCTCGCACCGACGAGGTGACGTCGAGGTCGATCGCCTGGATGGGCAGCAGGTCGCCGGCGTGCTGGGCACCGACGACCGTGACCGGCGACGCGACGGCCTCGATGCCGTCTGCGCTGATCCCGCCGGCGAGCGAGTTCCAGGTCGATTGCTCGGTCCATGGGATCATCATGTCGTGGAGCGAGAACCCGCTCCCGGAGTTCACCACGGTGACACGGAGCTTGGCGAGCACGACATCAACACCCGGGGGAACTTGTGCGGGACCGGTGCCGAAGCAGTTGTCGAATCGGACCAGTGCTTGCGCGGGCGCGGCGGGCACGCCGTCGCTCCCGGCGACGGTGAGCACGGTGGCGTCACCGGCGGCGGTACCGGGGTTTGAGCCGGAGAGTTCGACATCCGCGGTACCGGCGTAGGACTGTGTGCCATTCCTGAAGGAGAAGGACTGGAACTGCGAGGGGCGGTTGTCGAAGCGGTTGGGGAAGTCGATCACGTAGCGGAACTGGCTGTTCCAGTCGGTGAGGTACCGCCGGAGGGAGGGGCTGAAGGAACGGACGCTGAGCACCGAGTTGCGCTCGTCGAGGCGGAGCAGTCGCATGTACCCGCTGCCGCCTTCGGTCCATGACTGGTAGTCGGAGAGCATCTCGAAGACTTC
>JBIKMF010000467.1:0-2981 GCA_044359425.1 Phycisphaerales bacterium | reverse complement strand
CCCAAGGGCGAGGGTCGTCGCCAACCCCTCACCCTCCGCTGCGCCGAAGTCGAGGACTTCGACACCGAGTCCTACGAAATGAAGACAAGCAAGGGGGCAAAGTACATGATGTACCGCGTCGTCGCCGCCGCCATCGGCGACACCGGTCTGACCGTCCGGCACAAGATCAAGGCCTTCAACAACGAGGCCCAGGCCGAGTCCCTCGCCCAGTGGTCCCGCGAGCGGCTCCTCGAAGCCGCGGCAGCGGGGATGTGACCAAACAAAGCACGAATAGCGGGCGAGGCGGGCTTGCCTAAGAGGAGGAGCACGCCTTTACTACTGGTCCCCCGCCGGAGTGTCTGGTGGGGATGTTCCCGGATTGACCCCCCGAAGTCTCGGCCCAGGGTCGCAATCGACCGCCTTTGGCGGTCACCCGAAGCGCTCAAGCGCTCGGAGACGGAGGTTTGCTATGGCGCGTTACACAGGTCCCAAGCTCAAGTTGTCTCGTCGCGTCGGTGTGCCCATCGTGGACACCCCCAAGCACACGAGCAAGCGTCAGCTCACGTTCCCCGGCATGCACGGCTATCGCGGCCGCCGCCTGCGTGACTACGGCGTCCGTCTCAACGAGAAGCAGAAGCTCAAGTTCCACTACGGCGTCCTCGAGAAGCAGTTCCGCCGCTACATCGACATGGCCGGCCGTCGCCCGGGCAACACCGGTGACGCCCTCATGCAGCTCCTCGAGCGCCGCCTCGACAACGTCGTCCGTCGCGCCGGCCTCGCCCGCACCGTCTGGGGCGCTCGCCAGATGGTCGCCCACGGCAACGTCATCGTCAACGGCCGCAAGACCGACCGCCCCTCCTACCAGGTCATGGTCGGCGACGTCATCACCCTCAAGGCCAAGGGCCAGAAGATCGCCAAGGACGCGATGGAGAGCATGGCCGGCTACGAAGTCCCGGGCTGGGTTGACCTCAACCCCGGCGAGATGACCCTCCGCATCGTCGCCCTCCCCACCACGGACCAGATTCCGTTCGACGTGAACACCAACCTGATCATCGAATTCTACCGCTAACGCGGCGTGATGCCGCGGGCCCGCCCGGGCTTGCGACATCCCTCAGACCATACCGGCCGACCGGGCGACCCCGGTCGGCCGTCTTTGCATAGAGCCCGAACGTTCCGCACCAGTGGGTGAGCATCCGCCATGTTGAAAATCCTCCGTAAGCACAACAAGTGGTTCATGGTTGTCTTCGGCACCCTGCTGATGTTCACCTTCCTCATCGACCAGGGCGCCAGCGGCGCGGCCGATATGGGCAAGCGGGTCGTCGCCGAAACACGCGACGGCAAGATCCGGGCCCGAGACCTTCAGCACGCCGAGTGGGAACTGGGCATGCTCAACCAGATCGCCCCGGTCCTCGTCCGGTTTGAGTACCAGGTCGAGGGCGGCATGCACTGGCTGCTCCTCACCCGCCAGGCCGAACGAATGGGCCTCGTCGGCGACGAGCAGGACGGCGACTCCTGGATCCCCGAGCTCATGCAGAGCGAGCTCTACAACCGCGAGATGTACAGGTACATCCAGCAAGGTATCCCCGCCTCCTTCGCCCGCCAGTTCATCGACCAACAGGCCCAGAAGATCTTGGCCGACGCCCAGCAGGCCACCGATAGCCTCCGGACCGAAAAGGCTCGAGTCGCGGGCGAGTTCCACCTCACCGAACCCGAGTTCGGCAAGACCCTCGCTAAGCTCCGTGGCGTCAGTCGGCTGTCACGCCTCTACTCTGGCGCGGCAGTCCCCTCCGATCGTCGTGCAATCTCGCAGTTCCGCCGCGAAGGCGACGCGATTCTCGTCAGCGGCGTCACGATCCCCGCGGCCGCCATCGCCGAAACAATGCCCGAGCCCGATCCGGCCCTCATCCAAGCCCACTACGAAACCTACCGGACCTCAAAGCCCGGCACCGGTGATCTGGGATTCGGCTACGTGCAGGAGCCCCGCCTCAAGCTCGAGTGGATCCGCCTCTCCCGTGCGGACATCTCCGCACAGATCAAGCTCGATCCCATCGATGTGCACAAGCACTGGCAGTTGAACCGCGGCCGCTACCCCGGCGAGTTTGATGCCGAGGAAGCCGCCGTTGAGAAGGAACTGCGGGACGGCAAGATCGAGGCCGTGATGAACACCGCGGGCCGCCTGATGAAGGACCGCGTCCGGGCCTCGCTGACCCGCCTGCCCGTCGATGGCCCCTACCGCAAGCTCCCCGCAACTTGGGCGCAGGACGGCCCCAAGCTCGACCCCCTGGCACAGGAAATGGTCGACGCGGTGAAGTCGGGCGTGAACGTCACGCTCGCCAAGCCCGCCGTCGAGCGTCCGATCGGTGACTGGGTCGACCTTTCCAAGGCAGGCTCGCTCACCGGGATCGGTGAAACCTACTTCCGCGCGGGACAGTCGGGTATGCGGTTCGCCAATCTCGTCGCGATGTGCAAGGAAATCGCCCCGCAGACGACCCTCGACCTCCAGGCCGGCGTCCCCTTCACCACCGTCGTCATGGAAAACGCCGCCGGCGACCACTTCTACTTCACGATCAACGAGGTCAAGCCCGAGGGCCCCCCCGAATCGCTCGACATCGTCCGCACCCAGGTCGTCGCCGATCTCAAGAAGCTCGCGGCATTCGACAAGCTCAAGGCCGACCTCGAGACGCACCGCATGCTCGCCGCCAGCGCCGACCTCAAGACCCTCGCCTCGACCTTCAAGAAGCCCGGCGGCACCCCCGAAGCTCCTCAGCCCCTCGACGTCTTTGACGGCGAACGCGTCACCCGCGCCGCCGTTCAGCGTCCCGAGCTCAACACCGAAGAACTCCGCGCGGCGGTGCTCGACGCGATGGCCAAGCTCGGCGAACTGGTCGTGATCTCCCCCGAGAATCAGGCCGCCCGCACCGTGGCGGTCGCGCTGCCCAAGTCCTTCTCGACCGCGGTGCTGCAGATCACCGGTCAGGATCCGCTGGTCGTCGAAGACCTCC
>JBIKMF010000107.1:0-11172 GCA_044359425.1 Phycisphaerales bacterium | reverse complement strand
CCTCGAGGTGATGGTCGCGGCGATGGCGCGGCGCAAGGTCACACCCAGCGATGCGTACGTGAACGCGGTGATGGAGTTGCAGGGGCCGGCGGCTCCGTGAGGAGCACGCACATGCCGCGAGGGGTGAGGGCGGATCGGCTTACGGCGTTGCGCGCGGGTTGTTGATCCAGCCGTACGGCCGGCGCTGGATGTTGAGCCCCGGCGGTTCGAGCCGGACCCAGCCCACGCGGCCGGAGGCGTACAGGTCCCAGGTGCGAAGATCGGCGGCTTCCTCGATGTTGCGGTCACCACCGGAGGGAGTCTTGAAGTTGATGGCGTGCCCTTCGATGAACGCCATCACGCCCCCGCCGCCGTGGCGCGTTTCGAGTTGGTCGTCGTTGGTGAAGAGGCCGTCCTGGTACGAGGCCTGCGATGTGTTGCCGTTGTAGAACTTCGTGGACTCTTCGACGAAAACCGGGCGACCGGTGAACGCGGTGATGGACAGCGTGGTGGGGGCGACTTCGGGAGGGATGGTGGTGAGCGTGAAGGCCTCGGGCCGAGGGAGGTAGCCGACGCGGACGTCGCTCTCGAGCTTCGCGCCCTGCATGCGGTTGATGAAGGTGTAGTCGAAGTCGATGCCGCTCTGGGTGCCCCACGGGTTGTTGGCGTTGCCGGCCCGAGCCTCCTGCCCGAGCGAGTTGCGGCGTCGGTTGGTGGGGCACTCGCCGACTTGCTCGACGTCATCCATGTAGCCGTACACCAGCCCCGGCCCCGTGAAGGACGGGTCGTCCGCCCGCGGCAACCTCGCCCACACGGTGAACTCGGCGTTGGGCGGGGTGATCCTTCGGCTCGAATCCCAGATGCGATCCTTGAAGTCGTTGGCGTAGAGATTCGCGGCGAGGGCAAAGCTCCGGACATTGGCGACGCACTTGGTTGTGCGTGCGGTGCCGCGGGCGGCGCCCAGCGACGGCAGCAGGATGCCGATGAGCACGGCGATGATGGCGATCACGACGAGGAGTTCGATCAGTGTGAACGCGCGACGCGCCTGGTTCATCGGTTGGTTCCTTGCGTCCGCGAGAGGTGAAGGGGCTGAACGACCGGAAAGTCGGGGCCTCCCCGTTGGGGGAGGCCCGAGTGTACGTGAAAGCTAGAGAATCAGCAGCCAGCCTGACCGATGCCGCCAGCGTCCCAGGAGGAGAAGAACGCGATCACGTCGTCGCCGTCGACGCCGCCGGAGCCATCCACGTCGGCACACGCGTTGCTCGCGTCCCAGTCACCGAAGAAGGCGATGACATCGTCGCCATCGATCCCGCCGTCGTTGTTGTAGTCGGCGAAGCAGGTGTCGCCCTGCCAGGGGCAGCTGGGGCCGGAGACGACCACGCCGTTGATCACGACGTCATCGATGAACGCCTCGGCGCTGGAACCCACGAACGCGCCCGCCGCGACCGTCATCTCGACGAAGGCCGCGTAGGAGTCGTTGGGCGGTGCACCGAAGGCGGGGACCGTGACGGGGCCCATGGTGAAGGTCTGGTAGGAGCTGTTGCTGCCGGTGATCACCTGCAAGCCGCTGGTGGCGACGATCGCGCCCGCGGAGTTCAGGATGCGGAGCGTGCGGAAGCCGACGCCGCCCACGCCCAGGTTGTACTTGCCGCTGTACGAGGCCGTGACCTGCGTGTTCTGCTGGAGCGACAACTGGCCGCCGTCGGTCAGGGTGTTCTGCGAGATGCCGGAGGACCCACCGATGGCCTCTGCGCCGAAGGTGAGGATGTGCTGGGCGAACTCACCGTTGCGGGGCGAGGTGCCGTCGCGATCAGAGAGCGAACCCGGGCCGCCGCTGGCGAAACGGCTCCAACCGAAGGGATCGGTGGGGCCGCCGAAGCCGGCGATCTCGAAGCCGCCGTTGAACGCGAGGTTGTTCTCAACCGGGCAGGGGTTGCTGACGCAGGTCGTGCCGTCGCCCTGGTAGGTACCGGTGCACAGCGCCTGGGTCGTCACGGAGCACCCGGAGCCCTGCACACAGCACGCGCCGGTGGCCGGCGGCGTACAGGGGTTGTTCGCACAGGTCGTTCCATTACCCTGGTAGGTTCCGGTGCCCGAGCATGCGGCTTCGGTGGCGATCACGCAGCCGGTGCCCGGCACGCAGCACGCGCCCGTCGGGATACCGCCGACCAGCGTGCCGTCAATCGAGACGTCATCGATGAAGGCCTCGGCGCTCGAACCTTCGAACGCGCCCGCGGCGACGTTCAGCTCGAGGAACGCGTAGTACACATCGTTGGGAGCCGCGCCGTACGCGGGCACGTTCACCGGGCCGACGTTGAAGGTCTGGTAGGCGCCGGACGTGCCGCCGGTGATCACGCCGAGGGGCGTCTGGGCAACGATCTGACCGGCCCCGTTGAGCACGCGAAGCACGTAGAAGCCCACGCCGCCGGGGCCGAGGTTGTACCGGCCGCTGTAGCTCGCGCTCAGGGTAGTGTTCTGTTGGAGGGCAAGACCACCTTCGGCGCTGTTCTGCGAGAGAGCCGAGTTCGCGCCGATCGCGTTCGATCCGAACGCGACGATGTGATGGGAGAACGCGCCGGTGCGGGGCACCGCGCCGTCCCGCATGGACAGCGAGCCGGGGGCGCCGTTGGCGACCTCGACCCATCCGAAGGAGTCAGCTGCGCCGCCGCTGCCGGCCGTTTCAAATCCGCCGTTGATCACGATGTTGTCGGCCAACGCCACGGAGGAAGCCCCGAGGCAAAGACCCGCCATAGCTACAGCCAGCACAGTTCGCATGAGATGCTCTCTTTTCACCGTTCCGGGCACCATCGCCGGACACACCCACGGTGTGCTCGCGCGATCCGCCCGAAACTGTTTCAGGCAGCGTATAGGATACAGCCCCGGAAGCTAGACTAATTCCAAAGATAAGATCGCCAATCTGTCCTGAAACAGTTCCGGGTCGGGCCGGGGTGATCGCTGGCAGGGGCTCCGCGGCCTATCGAATTCGCACCGCAACGATGACCGCCACGATCGCAAGAAAAACCGCGAGCGGAGCCCATCGCGCCAGCCTCACCAATGACCACTCGTAGCGACGACGGAGCCAGTAGCGGCCGCGGCCGTCGGTCTGGACCTTCCGGCAGGCGAGGAGTTGATCCAGCGTCGCCCTGCGGTCTTGGGGGGCGTGCGAGAAGTCTGCCGCGCTGGATGCGTCAAAGGCCCGCAGTGTGGTGAGTTGCCGGATGACTTCATCGCGAAGTCGGCGCGGGCCGCTTTGGGAGAACTGCACCGCCGCGAGGATCATTTCGAGGAAGCCGCGGGTGCCGTCGGTGGAGTTGGGCATGTCGTCGCTCGTTCGTGTGGGCCGCACCCCCTGAATCATACGCGGTCATGGGCCGGGCATTCGTTCGCACGGAGTTCGTATACTGCCGCCTATGCCCACGTTGTACATCATCGACGGCTACGCCCAGTTTTTCAGGGCCTACCACGCGATCCGCACGCCCATGACGAGCCCGGTGACCAAAGAGCCGACCAACATGACGTTCGGCTTCGTCGGCATGATGCTCAAGCTGCTGAAGGGTGAAGGGGCAAACCTCACCGGCGATGTGAGGCCTGAGTACGTGGCGCTCGCGCTCGATGTCGGCGGAGATCAGGGGACGTTCCGGTCGCAGTTGTACCCGGAATACAAGGCCCACCGCGACCCGCCACCCGAGGATCTCTTCCCCCAGGTCGACCGTTGCCTCGCGATGCTCCGCGAGATCGGCGTGCCCATCATCGGCGTCGAGGGCTTTGAGGCGGACGACGTCTTCGCGACGATGGTGAAAGAACTCCGCGCCAAGCACCCCGACCTCCGCATCCGGATGATCTCCAAGGACAAGGACCTCAAGCAGCTGCTCGATTCCCGCGACGGGCGGCCTTACGTCGAGCTCTTCGATGTCCACAACGACACGCCGTACTCCGCCGAATCCCTCGAGACCGACACCGGGCTCAAGCCCAGCCAGGTCGTCGACATGCTCACGCTCATGGGCGACACGGCCGACAACGTTCCCGGGGTGGACGGTGTCGGAGAAAAGACCGCCGCGGCATTGATCAAGGAGTGGGGCACGCTGGACAACCTGCTCGCGCACGCGGGCGAGATCAAGGGGAAGCGGGGAGAGAAGTTGCGGGAGGCGATGCCCCGGCTCGGGCTTTCGAAGACGCTGGTGACGCTGCGGTGTGATGTGCCGATGGCGTTTGAGTTGGAAGCGGCGCGGGTCACGGGCTTCAAGCTGGAGCGGATGATCCCGGTGCTGAAGGAATGCGGATTCAACCGCTACCAGGAGGACGTCCGGGCCATGGCGGGCCTGCCAGCGTCGGCGCCCGTGCAAGAGGTATCGGGGGCGTCGGCGGGGCTGTTCGGCGGCGGCGGTGGCGTGGCTGGTGGGAGTGGGGGTGGCGGCGGAACGGTGCGGGCCAAGAAGGCGGCACCGGATCCGATCGCGACCGGCGGGCTGTTCGGCATGGTGGGCGCCGCTGAGACACGGATGGCCCAGACTGGCGTGTACGAGGCGGTGATGACGGAGGGTGCGCTGCGAGAGGTCGTGGCAAAGGCGCGCGCGGCACGCGTGGTCGCGGTCGACACAGAAACGACGGGGCTCTCGCCGCTGCTGTGCGATCTTTGCGGGGTGAGTCTGAGCATCGAACCGGGACACGGGTGGTACATCCCGGTCCGGTCGCCGGAGCCGGCGAAGCACCTGGATGTGAAGACAGCCCTGGAGATCCTCAGGCCGCTTTTGGAAGATGAGACGGTCGCCAAGTGCGGACACAACCTGAAGTACGACATGCTCGTGCTGCGTGCGCACGGCGTGCGGCTGAGGGGGATCACCGCGCCCGGCGGGCTCGATTCGATGGTGGGGAGTTACCTCATCGACGCGTCGAGGTCGAGTCACTCGCTGGACTCGCTGGCGCTCGCGCTGCTGGGGCGTACGAACATCTCGCTCACGGAACTGATCGGGAGCGGGAAGGACCAGCGGACGTTCGACACGGTTCCCATCGAGCAGGCGACGCAGTATGCCGCGGAGGATGCGGATGTCGCGCTGCAGCTGCAGCGGCTGATGATGCCGAAGCTGGAGGAGATGGAGCTGACGCCGCTGCTCAACGGGGTGGAGACGCCGCTGGTTGAGGTGCTCGCGGAGCTCGAGTGGAACGGGGTGCTGGTGGAGCCCGCGGAGCTCGACCGCCAGCGGGTGCGCCTCGAGAAGCAGATCGAGACCATCGTCGCGCAGATCCACGAGGAGACGCGGCGGAGCCTGGGCAGAACCTTCGACCCCGATTCCCCGAAGCAACTGGGCGCGGTGCTCTTCAACGGTCCGGACGACGACGTGTCGGGGCTGGGGTTGAAGGCGATCAAGAAGACCAAGACCGGCGTCTCGACGGACGCGGAGGTGCTGGAGAAACTCGCGGAGGACCCGGCGATTACGACGCCGCTGCCCCGGCTGGTCCTTGAGTACCGACAGTTGAGCAAGCTCGTGTCCACGTATCTGGTCGCGTTGAAGGAGGCGATCAACCCGAAGACCGGGCGGATCCACTCGAGCTTCAACCAGACGGTGGCGGCGACGGGACGGCTGGCGAGCAGCGACCCGAACCTGCAGAACATCCCGATCAGAACGGACGTGGGGCGTGAGATACGCAGAGCGTTCATCGCGCCCGAGGGGTGCGTGCTGGTGACTGCGGACTACTCGCAGATCGAGCTGAGGCTGCTGGCCCACCTCTCACGCGACCCGGCGCTGATCGAGGCCTTTCACGCGGGCGCGGACATCCACACGGCGGTCGCGGCACAGATCGCGAACATCAGCCCGATGGCGGTGACCAAGGAGCAGCGCAGCGGGGCGAAGATGGTGAACTTCGGCATCGTCTACGGCATTACGTCGTACGGCCTGGCGCGCCGGCTGAACATCGGCGAGCGCGAAGCGGCCGAGATCATCAACGGGTACAAACGCAAGTTCGCGGGGATCACGACGTTCCTCCAGGAGTGCGTGGAGCAGGCCCGCGCCCGCGGCTTCGTGGAGACGATGCTCAAGCGGCGGCGGCCGATCCCGGAGATCGACTCGACCAATCCGCAGCGGCGGGCCCTCGCGGAGCGGCTCAGCATCAACAGCGTCGTGCAGGGCTCGGCGGCGGACCTGATCAAGCTGGCGATGGTCAACATCCACCGGCGGCTGTCCGCGGGCGGGGAGTGGGGGCCCGTGAAGATGCTGCTGCAGATCCACGACGAGTTGGTGTTCGAGTGCCCGGCGGAGATGGGGCAGCGGTGCCGGGCGATGGTGGTGGAGGAAATGGAGGGGGCGATGCGGCTCAGCGTGCCGCTGAGGGCGGACGCGAACATCGGTCGGGACTGGTTCGAGGGGAAGTGAGCGGGAAAACCCGAACACAATCCGTACTTTGTCCCAAAAAAGGTGGCCCGCGGCGTCGGGGTTTAGACGTCGCGGGCCGGGGGAGGACCGATAGGGGAATCAGGTCCTCCCAGGGGTCAGGAACTTCGTCAGATGGGAACACTCCCGAACTGGGAAGAAGTTTCAAGTTTTCGCGGGATGAAGACGCTCGTGGTCAACCCCCGGGCTACGGCCTCAGAGTAGCAGGGCCGGAGGCACGTGTAAAGAAGAAAGGCGGGCGCGAACGCCCGCCTCTGTAGGGTATTTTACTAGTTGGAGCGAATCACAGGTTACCGGTTCGAATCGAGAGCGAGGGGTTGGGATTCCTGCACAGTGGAATCGGGCGTGTGGAGGGAGTCATCGGGCCGGATCTCGATGACCGAGGGCTTGGCCTTGGGGGCCGTGAGGCGCGAGCGAGTCGGAGCGATGGTGCTCTTCTCCGCGTCGATGTCGAACTTGGCGCGGTCCTCGTAGTTGAGCGTCGTGGTGCCGGAGCCGAGGGCTTCGAGCTTGGCTTCCTGCTTGGCGCGGATGTCCGCGAAGCGGCCGGAGAGCTGGTCGAGGCTGTGGGCGCCGTAGCGGCTCTGCTCGTCGATGGTGCGCTGACGCTTCTCCATCATGTTGATGAGGCGATCGTTTCGGGCGATGGAGTCGACTTGACGATCCATCTGCCAGAGCTGAGCCTGGAACTCGGCGTGCTCGGTCTCGAGCTGGTTGAGCAGGGTGGTCAGGCGGGACTCCTGCTGGGAGAGGTAGCCCAAATCACGCTCGATATCGGTCGCACGAGAGGTGTAGGCGGTGTGGACCTGACGGATGCGGTTGGCCTTGCCGTAGGCGTCCTTCAGCTCGAGGGACTCGTTCGCGAAGACGACCTTGACGACCTGGTTACCGGAGGCAGAGGTCTGGGCGACCTCGGCGCGGGTGAGCATGGTCTGCATCTGGTCGAGGTCGGCGGACGCAAGGTCCACCACGCGGTGGGAGACCTCGAGTTCGCGGTTGAGCTGCGTGACCTGCTGCTGGAGCTCGGCGAGGTCGCCGCGAACCTCGGCGATGCGGGCGGGGTACTCACCCTCGAGCTGGCGCATCTGGGAGCGGAGGGCGACCGGGTCTTCGATGTGGGCATCGATGGCCTGGTTGATCTTGCCCCGGGTCTGGTCGAAGAGTGCTCCGACGCGTTCGGGGCCGGCGATGGCGACGGCTGCGCCACCGACGAGGCCAGTGATAACGGCGTAGCGGACGACGTGCTTCATCAGTTCCATGAATGAACCTCCCAGCAAAGCCCAAGAAGACATTGTCTTGGGCGGGCTTCAGCCGCCGGAGCCGGCGGGATCCAACCGCCGGGCGAGAGGCTGTCAATGCTCGGGAGGGTTAGTGGGAAAACGGGATCGGGAGTTTCACGTAAGAGGTGCTGGGGTGAGAAGGGTGGGAAGTCTGGATGCAGAACCCTTATCCTGAGTCGGCGGGGGATTCGTCGGGGTCGATCTTTCCGCGTCCGAGAACGGGGCGCGAGAGGGGCGGCCCCGGGTTTTCGACCGGAACGTGGGTTCGCGGGAGGGGTGAACACCCCCTGGCGAGCCGGCATGGAACAACGGGAGCCATCAGTCACATGCTCACGCCGATGACAACAGGGTTCGTGGCACGGTTGAGGAACAACGACCAGGCGGCGTGGTACGAGCTGTGGGAGACCTTTGGGCCCGTCGTGCGGGCCCAGCTCATGAAGTGGGGGCGTGGCCGCATCGGCTCGCAGACCGTGCAGGACCTCTCCCAGGAGACCCTCGCGGCCTTGTCTGAGTCCATCGACCGCTTCGACCCGACGCGGGGGGCCCGGTTCTCGACGTGGCTGCTGGCGATCGCCAAGCACGTGCTGGGGGACGAGCTGGACCGGCGGGGGGCCCAGAAGCGGGGCGGCGACCAGAAGATCACGGCCCTCGAAGAGGGGTGGATGGGGGCGAGCGCGGCCCTGGGAGCCGACGAGCAGTACGAGATGTCCGTCTTCCGGGCGAAGGTAGAAGCGGCGATCAAGCTCACCCAGAAGGAGACGGACTTCGGGGATTTCTCGATTTTCTCGATGCGGGTTCTGGAAGGGAAGCCGGGGAAGGAAGTGGCGGGGGCCCTGGGAATCAGCGAGCCGACCGTCAGCCGAAGGCTCGCCAAGGTCCGCGAAGTCCTCCGGCGGCGACTCTCCGAGGTCATGGCGGTCTATTCGTTCACGGCCGAGGAGTTCTCGGAGGCAGCGCGAAACGGACTGGAGACGAGTCCCAAACAGGATCAGGCCGCGGCCGATGCGATGTTTGATGAGGCGGTCGGCGAGATCTATCACCGCCAGATGGAACTGAGGCGGGAGGATCAGGCGGCGCGGCTCCGGTGAAGCGTTCACCGGCGGAAGAGCGACCTGTGACGCACGAGGTGCACGATGGGGATGGTGCTCGAGCTGTTTGTAATCTGCGTCGGGGTGGTGCTTGCCATCATCGTGCTTGTGACCGTCGTGAAGCCCGTCTTCAAGGCGATCGGCTGGGTCTTCAAGCAGGTCTTCACCTTCATCGGCGGAGAAGTCACGGACGCGGCCCGGCTGGTGGGTGCTGTGGTCACGGCTGTGGTGTACGTCCCCCTGACGATGGTGAATCTCGTGATCGGCCGGTGGTCGGCGTGTTCCCACTACGGCAGAGCACTCCAGGGAGAAATCGCGAACGCGGGCGTCTCCCTCTACCGGATGCTGATCGGGCACCCCTTGCGGCTGGTGGGGCTCGGCGGCGCGTTGGAAGGGGTTGAGAAGCGGATCCCCGCGGTCGTTCAAGCCGCACCGGGCGCGGATGCACCGCCGGCGCGGGCCGGCAAGTTCGAGGGGTATCAGATCGTGGGCTCGCTCCCCGGCGGCGGGTCGGGAGCCAAGCTGTACATCGCGGAGCCGGACGCCATCAAGTATGCCTCCTTCGAGCGCGAGGGTGTCGCGGGCGTCGGCCAGGTCGTGATCAAGAGCTTCTCGCTGAAGGACGGCAGTTCGCTGCCCCAGATCGTTCGGGAGAGCCGCTCGCTCGACGCGGCCAAGAAGCTCAGGTTGATCCTGGACCACGAACTCACGGCTGACCGGTTCTTCTACGTGATGCGGTACGTGCCGGGCGACAGCCTCTCGCTGGCGGCGAAGAAGCTGCACTCGTCAAGCCCGGCGGCCGGGCTCGGGGACTCGCAGCTCCGGACCGCGCTCGGCTACGTCGCCGATCTCGTGGGCACGCTGAGCGTGTACCACCGGGGCGGGTTGTGGCACAAGGACGTGAAGCCGGACAACATCATCATCGACGGCACCGACGGCCGGGCCCATCTTGTGGACTTTGGCCTGGTGAGTTCTCTCCGCAGCGCGATGACGCTGACGACCCACGGGACCGAGTACTTCCGGGACTCCGAGATGGTCCGCCTCGCGCTCAAGGGCGTGAAGGTGCACGAGGTCGACGGCACGAAGTTTGACATCTACGGCGCGGGCGCGGTGCTGTACGCCGTGCTGGAAGACTCCTTCCCCGCGCACGGTGTGCTGAGCCAGTTCAGCAAGAACAGCCCCGAAGCCGTGCGGTGGATCGTCCGTCGCGCGATGACGGACTACGACAAGCGGTACCCCTCCGCGGAGCACATGCTGGCCGACCTGCGCGCGGTCATGGCCTGCCGCGACCCGTACGCGATGAAGCCGTTTGAGCTGCCGAGCATGCGGGGCGACGAGGCCGCGGCGGAGATGAACACCGGCGCACGCGACCACGCGCCCGCGGTGAACCCCTCGATGAACCCGGTGGCGGCGGCGGTCGCGGCGGTTGCCGCGGGGGCGCAGTCGGCCTTCGGTGCGGGCGCGGCGTCGTCCCCTCGTCGATCGGCGGCGGTGCGGCTGAAGAACTGGTGGACGGGGGAGTTCGAAGTGGACCGCGCGGCTGCACCCAGGCCCGATGCACGGCCGGCGGCGGTCGCGGGGGTCGAGGATTGGGTTGCGGAGGCTCGCCGGGCCGCCGAACGCGCGCAAGCGGCCGTTGCCGCGGGCGCGGCAAAGGGCGAGCGGCGTTCGGCACAGGCGCAGCTGGACAGCGCGCGGGCCAGGCTTGAGCAGCGGCAAGGGCGGGCGCGGGACCGAATGGCGGCGCACGCGGTGCGCCATCGGACGGGTGAGAAGCCGTTCCGTCCGGGTCTGAACGCCGGCGTTGTCGTGGCGGTTCTGGCCTTCGGTGGTGCCGCGATTCTGCTGCTCAACGGCGTGCGGCAGGCGCTTACTGACGCACCTGCCCCGATCGAGGTGAGCGTGGTGCCGCCCCCGGCGCCGATCATGGATATCGGTGAAATCGAAGACGGCGCGACGAGTGGGCTTATCGATCGGCCGCGGCAGGTGCTGCCCGTGGTGTTCGGAGGTCCGGTGGACGTCATGGATGTCTCCGCGACGGCGGCTCCGACAGGTGTCGATGGTCGGGTGGTGGTTGTGAACGACATCCTGCAGCCGTGGAGCGTGGAGTTTGACTCGGCGTACGAATCGGCGATGGACCTGCTGGCGTCGACCGGGCTGGACGTGCGAGACGCGGAGGAGGATGTGGAACTGGTGGCGCAGGCGCGGCTGGCCGTCGGTGGATCGCCGATCGACTCCACGGGCGCGGGTGCGGTGGTTGGCGAATGGCTGCGGGCGCACGCCTCGGAGGCCGATGTCCTGGTGTGGATCTCACCCGCCCCCGCGGACGCGACCGGCGTGAGTGAAGGTACGCCCAGGGCGCACATCTTCGCCCGCGACCTCTCCGGCGTGAGCGAGGAGGAAGCGCACCGGGCGCGGAGTGTGATCGCGGCTGTGCGG
>JBIKMF010000466.1:0-2993 GCA_044359425.1 Phycisphaerales bacterium | reverse complement strand
GCGTTCGCGCTCGCGTGCAAAGTCAACGGGCATCGGCGGGAGCTCAAGCCAACTGGGCTCCCGCCCGAGCCCTTTTTTGATCTCGCGCTGCAGCCGCCCGTTCGCGCACAACTCCTGCGTGTTGGTTGACGCGAAAATCGCCCCGCCCGGCCTCAGAACACCCGCGCTCGCTCGCACCAGATCCGCGTAGTCGCTCGTGGAACTCCACGCGCCAACGTCGTTCTTCTTTGACCCCGACGCGAAGCTCGGTGGGTCCAGAACAATCAGGTCGTACGCCAGCGACTTCCTCGCGGCATACGCCAGAAACTCCATCGTCCCCATCTTCGCAAACCTGTGCGCGGACGCGTCGATCCCGTTGTGACCGAAGTTCCGCTTGCCCCACTCCAGATACCGGGAAGACACGTCCACGCTCGTGGTCGTCGCGCCCGCTCTCGCCGCGGCAACCGAGAACGCACAGGTGTACGAGAACGTGTTCAGCACGGAGACCGCCGCCCCCGTCCGCTTCACGCGCCCTGCCACCAGCTCGCCGATCCGCCGCCGGTTCTCACGCTGGTCCAGGAACAGCCCCGTCGAAAGCCCGTCGTACAGCCGCACCTCGAGCCGCATCCCGTGCTCGTCGATGAGCAACCACTCGTCCAGCCGCTCCCCCGCCGCGGGAACCGGATCGGTCACGCACGCGGGAAGCTGACCTCCGAGCTTCGACCGGTCTCTGGCGAAGGGCTTGCGATAGACAGCCTTCACACCGAACTCGCGGAGCACCGTGAGCGCCTGCTCCGCGCCAATCCCCCCATCCCACCACGCAGGCGTCCTTCCCTCGTACTCAATGAGCACCGCACCCGTCGCATACACATCCACGAACACACCTTCCACTCCATCCGCCTCCGCGGAAAGGGCCCGGAATGCCCGGCTGGAAGTGGGGGGGCCAATGCACCCTCGGCGTCGCTCGAGGGCGCGCCGCAAGGCGTTCGGAAAGACCTCAGTTGGGCCCGCGGGGGATGGCACGCGAGGAGCATACGTTTGGAAGTCTGTGCCTCACGGATTCCCCCCGGTTGAAGTACCTCCTTTGGCCGGCCCGAGCCTCTGCGCTGCATACCGGCTCTAGTCTGGTAGGTTTTTGGAAGGTGCTTGCCCCCATTGGACTCGCCCCGACTCCCGTCACTGCCTACCATCTCGACCCCGCGAGTCCGACGTTGTCGGGTACCTCTAGCCGGGGCAGTCCGCGTTCCTTGTTTGGAGTTCACCGTGGTTCGTATCCGCATGCAGCGTCTTGGCCGCAAGAACCGTCCGTTCTACCGCATCGCCGCGATCGATCAGCGCACCCGCCGTAACGGCCGCGTCATCGAGCCCCTCGGCGTCTACGACCCGGTTCACCCCGATCCGACCAAGCAGATCGTCATCAACGAGGAACGCATGAAGTACTGGCTCTCCGTCGGCGCTCAGCCCACGGACACCGTTCGCGACATGCTCGCCCGCCGCAACATCGGCGATGTCAAGGCCTGGGAAGCCCAGCGCGCCATCGACCGTGAAGTCGTCGCCAAGAAGGCCGCCGCCGCGGCAGCCGCCGGCGACACCGCCAAGAAGGCCTGAGTCCTTCCACGAAGCGATTCAAAACCCGGGCACACCGCCCGGGTTTTTTCATGCAATCGCGAACCTCCCTCCACCACACCACCCCGCCGCGATCTCCCCGGCTCCCCGCGCCCGCGCGACTACGCTTGAACGGAGGCGTTCGATCGGAGGCTCCGCATGCGGCTTGTCGCGGCAATCACCATCGCCCTCTTCGCCCATGCGGCCCGGGCCCAACCCTTCGAGGGGCCTCTCTCTCCGGTGCACGCCGCCGCCGGTTGGACCGAACTCTCCGGTCCCGACGCTCGCCAGCACTGGCAACTCCTCGGTGACTCCGGGTTCCCCACCGTCGTCTGGTCCGCCGAAAGCGGCGAGATTCGCTGCACGCCAAACCCCCGCGCCGGCAGCGGCTGGGATCTCGTAACCACCCGCGAGTTCGGGGACTTCGAACTCGTCTTCCAGTTCAAGCTCTCCCCAAAGGCCAACAGCGGCGTCAAGTACCTCGTCGACAACACCCCCGGCGCAACCCAGGCCTTCGGCCCCGAGTACCAGGTGCTCGACGACGCCGGAACCAACACGCCCGCCGACGGCGAGCACGCCGCCGGCTCGCTCTACGACATTCTGCCCGCCGGAGCAGCCAAGAAACTCCTCCCCCCCGGCGAGTGGAACACCGCCCGGATCCGCGTTCGCCACGGCGTGACCCAGCACTGGCTGAACGGCACCAAGACCATCGAAACCCGCCTCTCCGGCCCCGAGTGGGACGCCCTCATCGCCGACAGCAAGTTCAAGGACTCCAAGTCCTTCGCACGCGCCCCCAAAGGACACATCGCCCTTCAGGACCACGGTGGTGAAGTCGCGTACCGCAACATCCGCGTGCGCGAACTCGACGCGGCACTCCCGAGCGAAGTCGCTCTCTTCAACGGAACCTCGCTCGAAGGCTGGACCCCCATCCTCAACGACAACGGTCGCGCCGAAGACGTCTGGTCCGTCCGCGATGGCGTGCTCATCTGCACCGGCAAGCCCGCGGGATACATCCGTACCCGCCCCGATTTCACAAACTACGTCCTCCGCGTGGTCTGGCGATTTGACCCAGTCACCAAGGCCGCGGGGAACAGCGGCGTCCTGCTCCGCGTGATCGGCGATGACAAGGTCTGGCCCCGGAGCGTCGAGGCCCAACTCCAAAGCGGTGCCGCGGGCGACTTCTGGAACATCGGGGAGTTCCCGATGAAGACCGACGACGCCCGCCGCAACGGCCGCAACACCCGTCGAACCCACACCGCCGAGCGCGCCATCGGCGAGTGGAACGAATACGAGATCGTCGTGGACCACGATCGCGTCACGCTCGTCGTGAACGGCGAGCAACTCAACGCCGCCACCGACGTCCTCGAAACCGCCGGCGCGATCGCGCTGCAGTCCGAAGGCGCCGAGAT
>JBIKMF010000114.1:0-10697 GCA_044359425.1 Phycisphaerales bacterium | reverse complement strand
GTGCTGCTTTCCATTCATGCTGAGAGCTTTCAGATTCTCTCCCGTCACCTGTCCCTTACCTTCGAAATCTCCCAAGGCGACCCCCTTGGGAAGGCACTCACTCCGGGGCTCTTTCGGCCCCTTCACTCGCACCAACCCAAGGTCTGTTGATGGCGGCGAAGCCCTCAGACGTCTCCCCTAAGCACGCTTAGGGGAAATCGTGCCGAGTCAAAAACCACCCCTCTGCAATCAGAGTCTCTGGCGCATTGCAGCCTCAGGCGGCGACGCCTGAAGCCACGGATTCTCGAAGCGTCGATCTCAGCCGACGGAGCTCTTGCGATCCGGTGCAACCACCGCAGGCTTGGTCGTGCCTGCCGTATGGCTGACCTCCTTTGCCGGTTGGGGGTGCGGACGGGACTGCTGGGGCTTCGCCTCCAGCTTCGACAGGCGGTCGGGGTGTTTGCCATTCGTCACAGCGCGTCTCCTTTGTGATCGGCCGAGGACCATCTCGCCCCCGGCGTAGTACTTCCGCAGGGCATCCCGCGACCCTGCGACGAAAAGTGATACAAGCACGACCAACCCAAACTCCGCCCAACCAACGGCAGTCGCTGCTCCGGTCGGAGAGGTCCGCCAGAGAACGAAGGCCAAGATGGTCGCCACCATGGTGTTGCCGTAGAACTGGTAGTAGCGGTAGTGCTGTTCAACCAAGTAGTCGAAGGCTGGCAGCCGCTCCACCAACCTGGATTCGTCGAGGACCGGGCGATCCAGTCCGGTCATGTGATGAAGCGTGTCAAGGCACGCCCATCGAACAAGACTCGCGACCATCCCGGCACCTACCGAAGCCATAAAGACGTAGAAGAAGCTCCCAACGGTGGGACCGGCATTTGAGGCGCCGATCAGCCAGAGCTGAACGGCGTCCGACGTCCATCCGAGCCCCACCAGAGTGACGAACCCCGGCAACACATACGCGATGAGGAGCCCGAAACCACGGGCGAGGTTGTCGTCGTCCAAGTACCTCCGGGAGCAGGCGGGAAGAACTGCCCACAGCCGAACTCAAGCTCCGGTTGGAGTTCGGTCGATGAAGCATTCAACGACACGGAAACAGTGTCAAGGAATTCGACACGGAATTAGTGTCAAAATGGCAAAGAAAGCGCAGCACGACGATTCCTACGAACCGATCCCAACCTTGCTCAGGGGGTGGCGTGAGGCCGCCGAGTTATCACAGCGGGACCTCGGGGCCAAGCTTGGGAAGCCCCAGTCTTGGATTTACAACTGTGAGACGGGTGCACGACGAGTCGATCTCGCCGAGTTCGTCGCGTGGTGCCGAGCGTGTCAGCTTGATCCCGTGCTCGGACTGAAACGGTTTCTCAGAACCGAGCCATGACGCTCTCACATCCTCTTGCGGTTCCCCTCGCGATGCACCATAAAGGACGTTATGGTGCAACGAAAGGGAGGCGATCTTCTACTTGGACAGATTCGCGTCTCACGTCCAATGTCCGACTTGCAGCGGTCGGATGGGACCGGATCCATCCATCAGACTCCGCGCTTCCCCGTGCCAGCACTGATCGCGGCAGGCGGTGACCATTGTACGACGAGGTTCATCGAGTTCTTCGTCGCCACGATTCGCAACCCGAACACACGCGAGGCCTACGCCCGTGCGACCCGTGACTTTTTCGACTGGTGTGTCAAGCACGACTTTGCCGACTTGGCACTCGTATCGCCAGTGACCGTTGCCGTCTACATCGAGAAGCTCGCACTGACTCATGCCGTTCCGACCGTGAAGCAGCATCTCGCTGCCATCCGGGTGCTGTTCGACTGGCTGGTCACCGGTCATGTCTTGCCAACCAATCCAGCAAGTTCCGTTCGAGGGCCAACCTACGTGGTCAAGCGGGGCAAGACTCCAGTACTGACGGCAGCGGAAGCCCGCGTGCTGCTGGACAGCATTGACTGCACGCAGCTTGTCGGGTTGAGGGATCGAGCGCTAATCGGCGTGATGGTTTTCAGCTTCGCTCGCGTGAGTGCCGTTGTGGGCATGCTGATGGAGGATTACTACCCCGAAGGAAAGCGGTGGTGGTTGAGATTGCACGAAAAGGGCGGCAAGCTTCACCAGGTACCCGCACACCACAACGCCGAGCGATACCTCGATGCGTACATCGACAGGGCTCAGTTCAGCACTGATCGACGCTTGCCCCTCTTCCGGACCATTGATCAGGCAGGCAACGCTACCTTCCGCGGCCTCACGCGGAACGATGTATTCCGGATGGTCAAGCGGCGATCCATTCGTGCTGGAATCTCTGCGGCAACATGCTGCCACACCTTCCGGGCTACCGGCATCACGGCATACTTGGAAAACGGTGGAACAATCGAGAAGGCCCAGGCCATCGCAGCCCACGAGTCACCGCGTACGACCAAGCTCTACGACCGTACTTCGGACGAGATCACCCTCGACGAGATCGAACGGATTCGCATTTGAGAGCGCCAAGCGGGACACACTCAGTAGGAATCTGGAGCTGTTGACGCCTCTTCTTCGGCGGTCTCGTAAACATGAACCACCCTTCTGCGAAGCCTCACTGCTCGATACGGAACTGACGGCCCTCCACCCCCTTTGCTCACGCGACTTGCCGCTCGGACAAGGTTGAGGAGCTGCCTTCGAATCGGTGCGTAGGGCTCGAACGGCAATGAGTAGAAGAAGCTGAACAGGCGACCGAGATCGCCTTCCTTTGCGAGTCGAACCGTGCACTCCTTGAGCAGGCGATACTGACTGTTCTCGATGCGGACGTGGGGATGCCCCCCTCGGTAGCTCATCGAGTAGCCGCCGTATCTGATCGGAACCCTTCGTGCATCGCGGAGCTGGCTCTGTTCAGCGGCGAAGAACGGATGCCTTCCATGGGTCGCAAGCAGCACAAAGAAGCGGTCGTGCCTGATGTACTGGATCGCCGCGATGCCGACCGCCCGTCGGCGAGCGCGAGTCCATTTCGAAACACCAATGTCGTACTGCTCGATGAGTTTCCGATCGACCCGGTCGGGGTCCTTCCCGTCCGGGATTCGACCGGTCACATAGAACCAGTATCCGTTCGCGAGGTACTGGACTGCCACCTGCTGAACAAATCCTTCAATGCTCGTTGCCACACATCGGTAGTCGGCCATACGGCATCAGATCTGCCGCAGGTGGTCCAGAAAGTCACGCCCGAAATTGTCGGCTGTTTACGGCACAGCCGACGAAGCTCAAAACCATCTCTTGTGCCTACAGGATCGGTGTCGCAGAACGTTCAACGCTCAGCACACAGTTCCACGCGATCAACCAGCACTCCCAAACGTCCAACTGCCCCTGTTGCCTACGAACCTTGCTGAATACCTCACGGTGTTATCGCACGGCCGCTGGTTTCCCAGATTGGCCGTGCGCAATCCATGGTGGTTGCGCACCCCTGAACCTCAAGTACGTTGCGGTTTGCAACGTATCAGCTCGCCGCGTTCCCGCATCGACTCTCCCGAGTCGATGTCATGACGCCTCGCAATGAATCCAAATGAGACCGGTCGGAGGGGTGCGGCTTCCTGCCGCCCCCCTCCTTCCGCGTCAGCTTTCGAACGTAGCTACACCCGTCAGCCCTTTCGTCGTTCTCCGGGGCGAAGCCCCGCTTGCCCGGCACCACCCGTCAGCAAGACTGGAGAAACGGACCGCGACTGCCTTGCCGCTGCATCCGCCCGGAAAATCCGGCTTTCTACTCAAGCCACACTCCCCTTCTGCGGGATTTGAAGCACCCGAACCTTCGAGTTCGGGCACCGGGGACCATCCCGGTCCCCGCAGAAGTTCCCGCGTTATCCGTGGTCTTCACGCGATCGATCACGTCGGTAGAGGGTGTTACCCCTCGGGCCTGTTGTTGCGTCAACGAGTCTCCCGACTCGTCACGATCCCGCGGCGGTGCCGCGGTTTCCGGGGACAGAAACCAGAAGCTTCCCCGTACCTCTCAACAACGGTCTTTCCCAGTTCGGTATCGTCTTCGATCGCATTTACCGGCAAGGGCTTTTCGCCCCTCTCATGGTTGAGCTTTTCGTCGTCGGATTTCTCCGATCGCCGAGCCTGATTCGGCCCGGTCGAAGCTGTCGCCAGCTCCGAACTCCCCACGCCGGACCGGTTGCCAGAGCCACTCCCATCGGGAGTTTGGCCCATCGGCCCCCGGTGCAGGATTTGCACCCGCTTTGGTCCACGACGACCGTGTCCGCCTTGCGGCAGCCACGGCTTGTCCGCGTCGCCCCGCTCCCCGCGGGTTGTTGTCCATCGGATAGAACACACGGATTACTGACCTGACATCCTGTCGGTGTCGATTACTCGTGTGAGCCTCCGTCGAGCTGGAGGAGCCACTCTCATGGCGAATCCAGCTCTACGGGTCTGACGCTTGTCGGGAGGTGAACCCCGACCCTTTAGCCTGGTTGGTAGCCAGGTTTACCAGGTACGCCACTCCACGCTGATCGCTCCCATCGCTCGTTTGGCGAGTTGAAGGACCTCTTCTGGGGTATGCCAAGACCGGCAGCACTTCGCACCTAGGAATTTTCGTCCGCGACTGGAAAAACAGTGGAACCACCGTTAGCATTCATGCGAACACCTGAGGGTCACCATGGCGAAGAAGAACCTCATCCAGTCCGCACGCCCCATCGGAGAACTGCTCCGCGAGCATCGCGTCGAGCGATTGCAAAAGGGACTTCGTGAGATGGCTGGGCTTCTCGACATCTCGCCTCCTCACCTCACCGACATCGAGAAAGGACATCGAACTCCCTCCGAGGATTTGATCATCCGGATCCGTGACCGGTATGGCATTGATGAAGCAACGCTTCGTTCTGGGTGGAACCGGCCGGAGTCGATTGTCGACGAGGTCGCAAGCCAGGACGCAACCACGGCAGCGAAGGTGCCAGAATTTCTTCGTTCCGCACGTGGGCTTGATGCGTCCCAGTGGGACGCTCTCATCAAGCAGGCCAAGAAGATGTCTGGCCCGTCGAAAGGCGGCAGTTCGTGAACACGCCCGCCTTTCAGTTCTGGCCGAAGATGCGTCGTGTTGAACGCGCCGCTTGGAACACCGTCGTCAAGTGTGCCCAGGCAGGCAAGTTGCCGTCTATTCCGCTCCCCATACCCGTCGAACAATGGGTCGAGGGACCGTTGGCGATCACGTTCGGCATCGGCGATCTGACGCCCTACGGCGACAACGTTCTGGGAGTGTGCCGACCAAAGGTCAGAGAAATCATGGTCAGCGAGACACTCGTGAGCCAGGAAGCCAGGTTCCGATTCACGGTGGCACACGAGCTTGGCCACCTGATCTTGCATTCAAAGTTGTCCGGTGAGTTCCGTGAAGGAGGCGGCGCCGATGCCGCCGATCAGAGAATCGAATCCGAAGCAGATCGCTTTGCCGCGGCATTCCTCATGCCGCTTGCCTGCTTTGCGATGGAATACGCGTCAGCAGTTGTAGCTGTCGGGCACGATCCGACCAAGTTGCTCGCGAACGTTGGAACCGGCGACCCGGTTGCACGTGCCGCCTTCGAGCAGTCGGTCGTACCGACGCTCGCACGGCGCTTTTGGGTATCGAAGACGGCAGCAGTGCGTCGGTTCTCCGATGTCCTTCTGCCGAACGGCATGCCAGCCATCCCAGTCGGGGTCGCTCGCAGCTTGGCCTCGTCGGCCGTTCCGAAGTCCAGCCAGTAACTTTCCGTTCATGCTGTTCGCACGATAGCGAACATGGGAACGACCCATGCCGCGTGAAAGAGATTCAAGCTCGACATGTGCTCGTTTGCGTTCTGCAAGCGCCAGTCGCCGCGTTACAGGCGGGGGCGGTGCGTCGTGAACGAACGCTTCTCCCATCCGAGCATTCTGCCGCCTGTCTATCGCCGTGATCCTGACGGCAAGCTCGTGGAAACCGTTCCTGCCGGGCCATGCCCAGAGTTGCTGACCCAGGAAGAGGCCATCCGGTATCTCCGCCTGGACCTCGTGGACGTTGAAAACCCCGATGAGACGCTCCGCCGCTATCGGAAGCAGGGCCTCATCCGCGGAACTCAGGTCGGCAAGTGTGTTCGTTATCGCCGGAAGGAACTCGAAGCCTTCCTGGATCGGATCACAGAGAATAATCCACGGTGAGAAAGGCGGGTTCGACGGTGGTCAAGAAGCATGCGGTATCGCTGGCATCGAACGGGAAGTACTGGCTCGCCCGGTACTACGACTCAATGGGCAAGCGGAAGGGGAAGCTGCTGGGGCCAAAGGCGAAGCTCGGACGCCGTCAGGCATTGGTGCTTTGTGAGCGCTTCGCCGTCGAGCTTCACAGCAATCCCGCTCGTGCGGACCTGTCCAAGGCCCCGACGATCTCCAAGTGGATCGAGTCGTTCTTCGCCTTGAAGCCGGATCTGGGTCCGAAAGCACGCCGCGCGTATCTGATCGCCGGGCAGAAGTTCAAGAGCTTTGTGGGTGAACACACCCGAATTGATCGCATCACACCTGCCATCGCAGCGGAATGGGTCACGAGATTGAGCGAGCCAGCGTCGACGAACAACGCGAACATCGTCGGTAAGGACCAGAAGTCGTTGTCTCCGGCGACGGTGGCCCACTATTGCCGTCATATCCGTTGTCTTCTCAACGAAGCCGTTCATCAAGGGATCCTCATCGCCAACCCGTTCGCTCGCATTCGTACCCAGCCACGCAAAATCGAGCGGAACTGGCACTACGTTCCTCGCGAGCTCTTCAGCCGCATCCTTGACGCGTGCCCGAACACCGGCTGGAAGTGCTTCCTTGCACTTCAGCGAATGGGCGGACTCCGCAAGGGCGAGTCACTGGCGACAAAGTGGGGCATGATCGACTTCACCCGCCGCGTTCTGACCCTTCCGGAAACTGTCACGAAGACCGGACAGGAACGGATCATCCCGTTGGACCCCGAACTGTTCGCGCTGCTTCAGACTGTCAAGGCCACTCGCGATGCCAGCGTGAGTGATGTGGTTCCTACATCCGACGTGGACCGTTCGAGTGACAGCAATCAGCACAGCCGGTTCATCACGATCCTGAAGCGGGCCAAGGTCGCACCGTGGGAGGACCTCTTCCAGACCCTTCGCCGCAACGCCGTCCAAGACCTTCGCGAGACGCTCAAGGATCCGTGGGCGGTGACCGCCATCGCCGGTCACTCGGAGGAAGTGGAGCGGAAGTACTACCTTGGACGCATCCGCCAGGGCGATCTCGACCGCATCACCGGTATCGGTAGCGACAAGCAGTCGGCAGAGCTCATGGACCTTTGGGCAAGGCTCACGCCCGATCAGCAGTCGAAACTGCTCGCGTTGTTGAGGGCCGCGACGGTTCGCGCCGAAACTGGCACAGAAACTGGCACAAAGTCCGCTCCCGCTCTGGGAGCCACGCCGGGCAAAAACGAAAAAGAGCCTGCAAATACAGGCTCGAAAGCAAATGCCCCCCGAAGGACTCGAACCTTCGACCCGCTGATTAAGAGTCAGCTGCTCTACCAACTGAGCTAGGAGGGCGTCACATGTCGGCTTTCGCGGCCCGCGACAAGGAGGGGACTATAGGACGCCTCCCCCTCCCACAATCAAGTCCGCGCTCCCTCTCATCCGCTCTCGGTCGTATTCTCTTCACCCCTCCCCTGCTCCCCATCCCCCTCCACTCCCAGGCACCCCCACAAACCCCAATCACTCCCTCGCCTTCGACACCCTTCATCCCACCTTTGCGCCCGCTCCCCCGTTGACACCCTTCTTTGTGATCCCTAGCCTTCTCGACTAGGTCCTGAACCCGGGTCCCGGGGTCTTACCCGCGATCCACCCGCCGCCTTTGGGCGGGAGCACTGTAGGAGTTTCGCATGCTGCCCCCAATGAGGCAAAGCTACGGCCGCACCCGCCGCCGTCGTTCCCATCACGCCCTCGTCGCCCAGGCCCCCACGAACTGCCCCCTCTCGGGTCAGCCCAAGGCCCACCACAAGGCGTGCGACGAGTCCGGCTACGTCCGCGCTGGCTTGAAGGTGAAGGTACCCAAGCTCGGTATCGGCATCTCCAAGAAGAAGCAGAGCTAGTCCGCGTCGGCATCCCCCGGTTCTTCCGGGCCCGATGCCGGGTGCGTTCTCTTTTTGTTTTGATTCCTGCGGAAGGACGCGGTGTCGAACCACATCAAGCAGCACGCACATCGTGATCGCCCCATCCGCATCGGCATCGATGTGTTCGGCGGTGACCACGCGCCCGACGCGATCCTCAAGGGTTGCGTCATGGCCCTCGATGAACTCCCCCCGGGCGATCAGCTCGTCCTCTTCGGTCGCAAGGCCGAAATCGTCGAACTGCTCCGCGAGAAGGGCATCAAGGAATCTGACCCCCGCCTCGACCTCGTCGACTGTGACCAGGTCATCGAAATGGGCGAGTCCGCAGCCAAAAGCGTCCGCAGCAAAACCGAATCCTCCATCGTCAAGATGCACCAGTACGGGGCCGAAGGGCACCCCGCTCGCTGCGACGGTGTCGTCTCCGCCGGTAACACCGGTGCGTGCGTCGCCGCGGCAATGCTGCACATGCGCCGCATCCCCGGCGTCATCCGCCCCGGCATCACCGTGACCGTCCCCGGTTTCGCCGGCCCCGTCGTCCTCATCGACGCCGGCGCGAATCCCGAACCCAAAGCCGACCACCTCTGGCAGTACGGCATCATGGCCGACGTCGTCGCCAAGAACATCCTCGGGATCGAGAAGCCCCGCATCGGCCTGATGAACATCGGCAGCGAAGAAGGCAAGGGAACGGGCATCATCAAGGAAACCCGCGATCTCCTGAAGGGCACCCCGTCCCTGAACTTCGTCGGCTTCGTCGAAGGACGCGACTTCTTCGAAGGCATGGCCGATGTCGTCATCACCGACGGCCTCGTCGGCAACACCCTCCTCAAGGCAATCGAGGGAATGGCCAAGAGCCTCTTCAAGGCCATCGCGGCAGAGATCCTCTCCCAGAACCCCAAGCTCGCCCTCGACTTCGAGCCCATCGTCAAGTCGATCTACGCCAAGAACGACTACCACGAACACGGCGGCGCACCGCTTCTGGGCGTGAACGGCGCATGCTTCATCGCGCACGGCAGCAGCGAGGCCCGCACCATCCGTGCCGCGATCCGCAACTGCCGCAACTTCGTCAACGCGGGCGTAAACGAGGCCATCGTTTCACGCCTCGCCGAGGTCGGTCCCGCCCCCGAACCCGCGGGTCCCGTGATTTCAACCCCTTCATCCAGAGAGACGGCGGGCACCTGACCCCGGGCCCGGTCCTCCTGACGGAGTCTCGACAATGACCATCGCACGGCCGGCCCGCGGAGTTCGCATCGCCGGTACCGGTTCGGCGCTGCCCTCGCGCACCGTCACGAACACCGATCTTGAGAAGCTGATGGACACGTCGGACGAGTGGATCGTCCAGCGCACCGGTATCCACACCCGCTACGTCGTCGACAAGGAAAAGGGCGAACGAAACTCCACCCTCAGCGCCGACGCCCTGACGAAAGCGCTCGCCGCGGCGAACGTCCCCGCTCAGGACCTCGACCTCATCATCGTCGCAACGATGACCCCTGACATGGAATGCCCCGCGACCGGGTGCCTGATCGCCGACCGCATCGGCGCCACCCGAGCCGGTGCCTTCGACCTCAACGCCGCCTGCTCCGGATTCGTGTTCGGCCTCAATGTCGGTCACGAGATGATCCGCTCCGGCGCGTACAACACCATCGGGCTCGTCGGCTGCGACACCCTCTCCAAGTTCATGAGCTACACCACCGCTGGCCGCAGCACCGCCATCATCTTCGGGGATGCCGCCGGCGCGGTCGTGCTCAAGGCCACCGACGACACCTCCAAGGGAATCCTCGCGCAGTCCATCCACGCCAGTGGCAAGGGTTGGCGCGAAATCTACGTCCCCCACTGCTCCCTGGACTTCCCTGCCGGCGTCGACCCCAACCCCGAAGACCTCGGCCACGTCCACATGAACGGGGCCGCCGTCTTCAAGTTCGCGGTCAGCACCTTCCCGAACCTCATCGCCGAAACCCTCGACAAAGCGAACGTGAAAGCCGAAGAGGTCGACCTCTACGTCTGCCACCAGAGCAATGCCAGAATCCTGACCGCCGCGCGCGAACGGTTCAACCTCCCCGAAGAGAAGCTGTACGTCAATATCGGTCGTGTCGGCAACACCGTCGCCGCCTCCGTTCCGCTCTGCCTCGACGAACTCGCCGCCGCCGGCCGCGTCCAGCCCGGAATGAAGATCATGTTCCTCGCCTTCGGTGGCGGCCTCACGTGGGGCAGCAGCCTCTGGCAGCTCTGAGTCCCCGGCCCCAACCCGCGATACACTGCACCTCCATGAGCGAACCCCAGATCATCCTCTGCCCCGGGCAAGGTGCCCAGGCCGTGTCGATGGGTAAGGGTTGGTTCGAGGCCTCCCCCGAGGCCCGTGCCACCTTTGACCTCGCCGACCGCCTGCTCGGCAACCGCCTCGGTGCCCCACTCTCCGCCCTCTGCTTCGAAGGCCCCGGCGAACGCCTCAACCAGACCGACGTCAGCCAACCCGCGATCTTCGTGGCATCGATCGCCTGCTGGCGAGCGCTCCTCGCCAAGGCTGGCGCTACCGCGAACGACGTCCCCCTCGCCGCGACCGCCGGGCTTTCCTTGGGCGAGTACACGGCGCTCGTGGTCGCGGGTGCGATCACGTTCGAGGACGGGCTCGAACTCGTAACCCTCCGTGGCCGCGCCATGCAGGAT
>JBIKMF010000465.1:0-3012 GCA_044359425.1 Phycisphaerales bacterium | reverse complement strand
GCGGCCGAACTGGTGGAGGGAGGTGTTGCCGCTCATCGTGGCGTTGTCGGCGACGTGGGAGTGGCCGGCGAGGAGTGCGGAGTTGGCGAGGATGACGTTGTTGCCGACGCGGGCGTCGTGGCCGACGTGGCTGCAGACCATCATGAAGACGCGGTTGCCGATGAGGGTGGGGTTGTCGGGCTTGGAGGCGGCGTGGACGGTGGCGTGTTCGCGGAGGATGGTGCCGTTGCCGATGCGGACGCCGGCGGTGGCGTCGCCGAGTTTGAACTTGAAGTCCTGAGGGGGGAAGCCGACGGTGGAGCCGGGGTAGAAGATGCAGTCTTCGCCGATATCGACGGGGCCGGCCATTTGGACGGAGGCGATGAGCTTGGTGTTGTTTCCCAGGCGGACGCGGCCGCGGAGGATGCACCAGGGGCCGATCTCGACGCCGGTACCCAGTTCGCATTCGGGGTCGACGATGGCGGTGGGGTGGATGGAGTTCATGGGGGATGTTAGGGGGCGAGAAGAGGGGTCAAGAAGGGGAAGCGGTCGTGGGGTGGGGCGGGTCAGGCGGAGCAGACGAGCGCGGAAGCGGCGAGCGGGACGCGGGCGGCGGCTTCGATGTCGGTTCGCGCGGCGGCCGAGAAGCGGTCCCAGAGGCCGAGGGCGGAGTACATCTCGATGAGCGAGTTGGCTTCGATGGAGCGGTAGACGGCGTCGGCCTCGATGATGGGTTTGCCAAGCATGGCCTCGAAGCTCTCTCGGGTGTAGGACGGGACGGTGGCGGCGGTGGCCTTGGTGCCGTACTGCTGGAGGTTGGAGGCGAAGATGCCGGCGGCGCTGACGGGGAGGAAGTCCTCGAAGCGGAGGCCTTCGACGCGGGCGAAGCCGAGGCGGACGAGTTCGTGGCGGTCGGTGGTGCCGGCGCGGGCGGCCTGAGCGATACCGGCGGGGGTGGCGGAGTAGCGGCCGTAGACGAGACCTTGGCGGAGGAGTTCGTGGAGGGACTTGGGGAAGGGTGCGAAGTGGGCGCGTTCGGCGGCGAGGTAGGCTTTGAAGTCGCGGTCGGCGAGCTCGGGGTCGCCGCCGCGGGTGACTTCGGCCTTGGCGAGGCACTGGTTGTAGAGCTCGAGGCCGGAGGGGGTGGTGGCGTAGAAGCGCTGCTCGATTTCGCCGAAGCGGGCGGTGTGGGCGGAGTTCACGACGGAGCCGTCGGGGTTGGTGAACTCGACGGGTTCGGTGAGGGCCTTGTAGGCGTCTTGGCGGAGGAGGACGGGGGTGTCGTGGCTGGGGCCTTCGGTGGTGTCCTTGAAACCAGAGTGCGGCATGTCGTCGAGGCGGAGGTCGGGCTTGGCGAAGCGAGCGATGAGTTCATCGACCAGTGCGAGCAGTGAGGCGTCGGTTGCGGCGTCGGGGGACGCGGGGGCGAAACCGTCGATCATCTCGTTGGTCAGGTGGCGGAAGTGCAGGCGCATCCAGTCGCGACCGGCAAAGGAGGCGAGGTGTCGGAGGGCGGCGAGTGCGCGGATGCGGAAATCCGCGGCGTCGATCTCGCCCATGCAGTGCTTCATGGCTGTCGTGTACAGGTCCATGCAGAGCGTGTTGGGGGTGAGGTGGTTGAGGTGGTGGGAGCGGAAGCAGGCGATGTCCGCCGCGATCTTGAAGCCGGAGTTGCAGAGCTCGGTGTAGAGCTGGTGGTTCGCGGCCTTTCCGGTCCATGCGAAGATGCGATCGGTGCCTTCGCGGATGAGGTCGTTGGCGTCGTTCCAGTCGAGGCCGCCCTGGCGTTCGCCTTTTTCGATGAGAGACTTGGCGCGATCGGAGAAGACCTGACGGGTGGCGAGGAGGGCCTCAACGCGGGCCTTGGTGGACTCGTCGAAGAAGTCGGTGATGAGCAGCGAGCAGAAGAGGCGGTGCTCGGGGTTGAGGATGCTGCGGAAGGCGGTGGCGACGATGGGCTGGCTCTTGGCACCGACGCGGGACATGTCGTAGAAGTTGTGGGGCTCCATCGAGAATGCCGCGAAGAAGCGGGTGACCCAGCGGTACTCATCGGGGCGGCCGATGCGGATGGCGCCGTGGCGTTCGCCGCTGGTCTTGTCGAGTTGTTCTGGGGTGATGGAGAAGCCGCGGTGAAGGTGGCTGAGGAGGGTGCAGACGGCGGTGTTGCAGACGCGGTTGACGAGGAGGGACTGCTCGTAGAGCGGGACCTCGCGGCCAAGGAGCGCTGAGAGCTCCGAGAAGAGGCGGTGCTGCATCTGGATCTTGTCGGCGAACGCAGCACTTCTGGGGTCGGAGTGGGCCATGGGAGCTGTCTCGTGGGTTGGCGTCGGGGTGCGGTTGACCCGGTGGTCGGAACTTCGGGCGAACGTCCGCCGCGGTCCGGTTTCGGGGGCCCGAGATGGTACGCGTGCGGGCGGTCCGCGGCGGGGCGGGATATTCGTCAGGGCGTCGGGATTGCGTGGTTATCGACATCTCCGGGAGGGCGGAGCCGGGGCGGTACGGGCGATTGCGAGCGGCGGGGATCCCTATTCTTGATCGATGGGTTGAAAGGGATGACGCCGTCGTGACGATGAACCCCGCCTTTGCCATCTCGGATCTCGGTCGGATCGCGTATGCCGAGGCGTACGCGCGGCAGGCGGAGACGCTCGAGATGGTCGTGGCGGCGCGGGGGTCATCCGAGCCGGTGGGGGCCCACGTGCTGCTGGTTGAGCACGATCCGGTGATCACCGTGACGCGGAGGCCGGGGGCGGCGGAGCATCTGCTGGCGTCGCGCGAGCTGCTGGCGTCAATGGGTGTAGCGCTGGAAGAAACGGATCGGGGCGGGGACATCACGTACCACGGGCCGGGGCAGTTGGTGGTGTATCCGATCGTCGATCTGAACCTGCTGAACCTGGGGCTGCACGACTACATGCGGCTGCTGGAGGAATCGGTGATCCGAACGCTCGCGGGGTTCGGTGTGGAGGCCGGGCGCGAGGCGGGCGCGACGGGCGTGTGGGTGCCGGGGAGCGTGCGCGGGCGTGGTGACGCGGCGAA
>JBIKMF010000464.1:0-3020 GCA_044359425.1 Phycisphaerales bacterium | reverse complement strand
CTCCACCACCCCCCCGAAGCCACCCTTCTTGACGATCTCCGCGTTTTTCCACACCGATTCCAAGTCCCTCCCCCCTTCACACCGATCTTCATCCCGTCCACCTTGTTACCGGAGCTTCAGCCATGCCGAATCCGTTCAGTTTCCGTACCAGCCTCGCGACCCTGCTCTGCTCCGCCCTCCTCGGGTTCGTCACCCCCTGCCTTGCCCAGCCGAAGCCTGCTCCCGCGAAGGACCAGGGCGTTCGTGTGGTCACCTTTGCCGAGAAGCCCCTCGTCATCGAGTCGGTTGGCCTCACCGTTCCTCTCCCTGAGGGATCGAGCACCGAACAGACTTCTATCGGAAACCGGACGTCGGTAAAGATCTCCAATCCCACCTGGCAGGTTTCCATCCAGGTCCCCAGCCTCAAGAACGAGGAAGTCACCGCCCGCGAGTTGCTCGAGGATCTGGTGCTCAACCTCCTCGAGCAGTCCGGCATCGTGTACGACGCATCATCCGTCTCCGGAGCCGATCTTCTGGACCCCGAGGGCACGCGGCGTCCCGCCGATGCCCCCGCGCCCGTCAAGCCCAAACTGGCCGGGTACCGTGCCGCGATCATCGAACCCCTCACGACCGTTTCCACCGCCGGTGGGATCGAGGCCGAGCGAATCTACATCAAGCTCCCCACGGAGGGCTCGAAGAAGACCGCCAGCGTGGTGCGCGGCTACGTCGCCTTCAAAACCAGCCCAACGCAGCTCGTCTCCTTCGAGTTCGTCACCACCGAAGCCCAGTTCGCCAGCACCAAGCGCATCTTCGAGACCATGCTCGCCGCGGCGACGGTTGAGGACGCCTCGCTCGTCAACGCGGAGCGTCAGGCGGCGGTGGAAGCCGGGGTGAAGCTCATCGAGGGCCTGGACCAGGCGACGATGGAGCGACTGCTCGAGAAGGCGAACAACCAGTGGCGGAGGATTTTCATTCCCTCCGAGACGGGGCACACCTCCGACGACACGGAGGTTGGGTACCAGCGGATCACGACGCGCATCGGTGAGGGCCCGGTCGCGGGACCCGGCAACAGCCGCGGGTATGTAGTGCAGATCGACGCCCGGATCATCATGGAGGATCACCAGATCTGCGACTCGCAGGCGGTCTACTTCCTGTCGTTCGATCGCAAGCGAGAGCACTGGACGATGACGAACACCTTCCGGGACCTCAACCCGGCGAAGGACAAGCGGGTACCGCCGCTTTCGTATCGCAACCTCGGGGCCCGCGACGGGAACAGCCTCTCGGTAGTCCTTGAAGGCAAGGGTAAAGGGATCGACGAGACGGTGCGTTGCAGCATCGAGGGGCCGGGTTACATCTCGCAGGTCGAGGCGTTGCTGCTTCCGATTATCCTCCAAGACGCCGGCATCTCGGCGAACTTCGGGTTCTATTCGTACATGCCGGTGCCGCAGCAGATCAAGTATCGCAAAGAGGATGCCCGCCAGCCTCCAGAGGCCCCCGGAATCTGGCAGATCGTCTCGAACTTTGGTACCGGCCAGGGCCTGCAGACCTCGACGGTGAACGACAAGGGTGAAATCGTCCGAGTCGAGCTGCCGGGCGGTCGAATCTCCGAGCCCACAACGCTCGCGGTGCTGAAGCGGCTCTGGCAGGACAAGGGACTTCCGCTCGATTGACCGCACGAGACGCGACGGTCGAGTACGATCGCTCACCATGGCGACCGACCGAGTGATCAGCGCCCAGGGCGCGCCCGAGGAAGAGCAGAAGAACTGGGCCCTCCGTCCGACCAGCATCGGCGAGTACGTCGGGCAGGCCGAGTTGATCGAGCGGCTGCGCGTTGCCATCCAGGCCTCCAAGGCGAGACAAGAACCGCTGGAGCACGTGCTGCTCCACGGGCCGCCGGGCCTCGGGAAGACGACACTCGCGCACGTACTCTCGACGGAGATGGGAACTCGCCTCCACGTGACCTCGGGCCCCGCGCTCGCGAAGGGAACGGACTTGGTTGCTTCCCTCACGCGCCTTCAGGCCGGCGACGTGCTGTTCATCGACGAGATCCACCGCCTCCCGATCGCCGTCGAAGAGTTCATCTACCCCGCGATGGAGGACTTCCGAGTTGACGTGACGGTCGACAGCGGTCACTCCGCACGCACGGTGCAGATTCGATGCAAGCCGTTCACGCTCGTGGGGGCGACCACGCGTGCCGGGCTGCTCTCTTCCCCGCTTCGTTCTCGCTTCGGGATCTCCCACCATCTGCGGTACTACACCGTCGAAGAGTTGCTCAGCATTCTCGAGCGAAGTTCCTCGCTCCTGGCCATCGCCAGATCCGCGACCTCGGCGCTGCACTCCATCGCGCGCCGCTCGCGCGGGACGCCCCGCATCGCGAACCGGTTGCTGCGGCGTGTACGCGATTTCGCGCAGGTTCGTGCTGACGGACACGTCACCGACAAGGTCGTGCTCGACGCCCTGCGCCTCGAAGGAGTCGACGACCTGGGTCTCGACGACCTCGATCGCTCGTACCTCCGCTGCATCGCCACGACGTACCGGTGCGGGCCTGTGGGACTCGAAGCGATCGCAGCGACCATGAATGAAGACGCCGGCACGCTCGAGGACGTCGTCGAGCCGTATCTGCTTCAGATCGGCTTCCTCGCCCGAACCCGCCGTGGTCGCGAGCTGACCAAGCCCGCGTGTGACCACCTTGGCATCGCGTGGAAGCCGCCGCAGGCCCCGGGCCAGTTGTTCGACGAGTAGCCGCGGCGACTGGTTCTCGCTCGCGTACGCCCAAATGAAAACCGGGCCGTGAGGCCCGGTGGATCTTTGTCATTGGTTCTTCGACCGCGTCGATCAGAGCTGCTCGGCCGCTTCGGCCTTCTTGCCCTTGCCCTTCTTGGGCGGCGGCTCGCTCGCCTTGCGGAACTCTTCATCGAGGTACAGGAGGCAGCCGCAGGAGACGCACTTGGTCATCCGACCGCCCGAGATGAGCCCCGCGACCGAGTCGATCGGGAGGAACATGGTGCAGCCGGTGCAGGCGTACTCGTGACGCTTGGGAT
>JBIKMF010000106.1:0-11367 GCA_044359425.1 Phycisphaerales bacterium | reverse complement strand
TCTGCGACTGAAAAATCCATCCGCCACGGGCACCCTTCCACGCTTCATCTCTGGTGGGCCCGCCGCCCCCTCGCGGCATGCCGCGCCGTTCTCTTCTCTTCACTGGTCGATGACCCCTCCTCCGATCCCGCCTACTGCAAGGCCGACGGCACAGTGGACGAGGAACGCGCGGGCGAGAAGCGGGCCAAGCTCTTCACCCTCATCGAAGACCTCGTGAAGTGGGAGAACTCCAACAACCCAAAGGTCATCGACCCCGCCCGCGCCGAGATCGCACGCTGTGTCGCCAGCCGCAAGATCGAGCTTGGCGAGCTCGACAAGGCGACTGTCGTCTTCGGCAAGGGCAAGGGCGAGAAGCACCCGCAGGGCGCCGTTCCACCGATGGGCTCCGGCAACACCGCGGGCACCACCGCATGGCAGGTCGTCCTCCTGCAGGCCAAGCCCGATGCGGTGAACTCCTTCCTGGCCGAGTTCGCTCCGCCTGTTCTGGACCCCTTCTGCGGCGGTGGCTCCATCCCTCTCGAAGCCCAGCGCCTCGGCCTTCGTGCCTTCGGCAGCGACTTGAACCCCGTCCCGGTGCTCATCACCAAGGCGCTCATCGAGATTCCGCCGAAGTTCGCCAACATGCCGCCCGTGAACCCGGAGTCACGGGGCATCGCCGTGAAGGGCACTGCCGACACCAAGGGGAAGACCAAAAAGAAGGAAACGCAGGGCCAACTCGGCACGCAATCATGGAAAGGCGCGGCGGGGCTGGCGGAGGATGTGCGGTACTACGGCCGGTGGATGCGGGATGAGGCGCAGAAGCGGATCGGGCACCTGTACCCGAAGATTACCGTCACCGAGGCGATGGCCCGGGATCGGAAGGACCTGAAGGACTACATCGGGCAGGAGTTGACGGTGATCGCGTGGCTGTGGGCGCGGACGGTGCCGAGCCCGAACCCGGCCGCGGCGGGGGCGCACGTACCGCTGGTGCGGTCGTTCTGGCTCTCGACCAAGGAGTCAAAGAGGGCGTGGGTCGAGCCGGTGATCGCGGCGGATGGGAAGTCGTACAAGTTTGAGGTACGCACGGGGACGCCGGGGAAGGACTTCGATCCCGGCGTGGGCACGATCGGGCGCAAGGGCGGGCGGTGCATCCTGACGAGCGCGCCGATGGCGTTCCCGCATGTTCGCACCGAGGCGAAGGCCGGTCACATGAGCGTGCGGCTCATGGCGATCGTGGCAGAAGGCACGCGCGGGCGCGTGTACATCTCGCCCGATGAGGAGCAGGTCAAGATCGCCGAGTCGGCCAAGCCGACGTGGCGGCCCGACGGCGAGATGCCCAAGAAGCACCGCAACTTCCAGCCGCCGGTCTACGGCATGAACAACTTCGGCGACCTCTTCACCAACCGCCAACTGGTCGCCCTGACGACGTTTAGCGACCTGGTGATGGAGGCACGGAAGCGGGTGCTAGCCGATGCCCGGGGCGCAGGTCTTGCGCTCGCCAAAGAGGCCTCGAAGGGCGTGCTAACGGGCACGGAGAGCATCTCCGCGGGCACGAAGGGAGCTTCCGAGGGCATTGCGGCGACGGAAAACGGCGCTTCTGAGTTCCCAGACAGGACTGAGCGTTATGCGGACGCGGTGGCGACGTACTTGGGCTTCGGTGTAAGTCGCAGTTCCGATTTCTGGAGTAATCTTTGCACGTGGGCCTCGCAGCCGAAGAACGAACTCGTAGCGCATGTTTTCACCAAACAGGCGTTGGGAATGGTCTGGGACTATGCCGAGGCCAACCCGTTCAGCGACTCCGGTGGTAATGCGACCAAGAACCTCGATTTCGTTGCGAAAGCAATCGAGCGGTCCGTGACCGCCGCTGACGGGGTGGCAGTACAGGCTGACGCAGCGACGCGCATCGCAACAAGCGCCAGGACTGTCATTTCCACCGATCCTCCGTACTACGACAACATTGGTTACTCCGATCTCTCAGACTATTTCTACGTCTGGTTGCGACGCTCATTGGGCACGGTGTATCCGAGCCTGTTCAAGACGTTGCTGACGCCGAAGTCCGACGAACTCATCGCCGCTCCGTACCGCCACGAAGGGAGCAAAGACAAGGCGATGTCTTTCTTTGAAGTGGGACTCGGCCGTGCATTTGAAAAGATGCGAGAAGCTGAGCACCCCGACTATCCCTTGACGGTTTTCTACGCCTTCAAGCAGGCCGAAACAGACGACGAGGACGATAGCGAGGCTGGGCTTACTACCGCCTCAACGGGCTGGGAGACCATGCTTGAGGGACTCTTGCTAGCCGGACTTTCAATCACTGGAACTTGGCCGATGCGTACGGAACGTGAGGCGCGGAGCATTGGAATCGGCGCCAACGCTCTCGCCAGTTCCATCATCCTCGTCTGCCACCCGCGTGGCGATGCCGCCCCGATGGCCTCGCGGCGCGAGTTCGTCACCGCACTCAAACGCGAACTCCCCGCCGCGCTCCGCGACCTGCAATCCGGCAACATCGCGCCCGTGGACCTCGCCCAGGCCGCCATCGGGCCCGGCATGGCCGTCTTCAGCCGCTACGCCAAGGTGCTGGAGACCAGCGGCGACCGCATGGGCGTCCGCACCGCCCTGGCCCTGATCAACCAGGTCCTCGACGGGGTGCTCGCCGAGCAGGAGGGTGAATACGACGCCGACACCCGCTGGTGCATCAAGTGGTTCGAGCAGTACGCCCACGAAGATGGGCCGTTCGGGGATGCCAATGTGCTGGCACAGGCCATGGCCGTGGGCGTGAACGGGCTGGTGGAGACGGGCGTGGTGGCCGCCAAGAGCGGGAAGGTGCGGCTGTTCAAGCGGGCCGACCTCATGGGCGGCAAGCCCGAGACCTGGGACCCGGCGACGGATGATGACATCCTGCACTGGGAGGTGTGCCAGTATCTCTGCTGGGCATTGGAGACCGGGGGCGAGCAGGCCGCGGCAGACCTGTATCGGAAGATCAACGCGGCGTATGCCGGCGCGACAGAGGTCGCCCGTGACCTGGCCTATCGCCTGTACACCGTGTGCGAGCGCAAGAAATGGGCGCAGGAGGCGATCGCGTACAACGGACTGGTGGTGAGTTGGCCGGAGGTGCAGAAGTTGGCGGGCAAGCAGACCGCCGCGGGTACTGGCGATGTGGGCCTGTTCGCTTGATGTACGCAACTGGGTTATGGGGAAGGGCGAGTGAAGGAACAACAATGACGACGACACCGCCGCTCACATGGAACGTTCGAGACCCCGAGGGAAACCTGCTGGCGGCATCTCCAGCAGGAGAAGCAGCACCCGATGTCGCCGAATCATCCGAATGCTGGATCCTTGCCCGCAACCAAGGAGATAACATCGCGGGATTTGAATGGGACGATGCGTGGTTGATGTTCAGGGACGAGGAGGCTCAACTCTGGTCGCTGTGTTTCTGCGAGATGACGGAAGACGATGAATTCGTTTCTCAGGTCACTGCGGCCTCCATCGCTGCCCCGGCGAGCGCCTCGCCCGCGGATGTGCTTGACTCGCTCTACTGCCTGCTGTTGCGGTCAGAAGGAAAGTGGGACCACGTACTCGACATCTCCTACTGGTACGGAGTCGAGGAGTTCTACGCAGGCAACATCGACCCCGCGCTGATCGCGAGGTTCGAGTGGTTGGCGAAGACGCCGTCGCTGAAAGGCGAAGCCGCCCAGCCGAAGGCAAGCGGGGGCGTCCTCGCGGCGGTGAAGGCAGTCATCTCCCTTGATGGCTGGGCAGCTCTCGATAGATTCGAGTTGGACGAAGTTCAGCGGGTCGCGTTGCGTGCGTTGATCCAGGCCCAGCTGCGCCTTGGGATTCTCGGGTTGAGTGAAAATCATCGCACACGGCTTCTCGTCGAACTCGAGAATGTGGACTCTGAGGGATGAACAGCCCGCAAGTCCAGTCGCTGGAACAGTCGAATCGGGAGTTCGTTTCATGTATGGCTCTGTGATAGATCCAGTCATTCAGGCAGCGGAAGGGGCGAAGAGCTTGAATCCAATTCGGACCGGCGTGGAGGCGATCAATGTCGGCAGTGAATCCTCGGTGGAGGTCTTGGAACAGTCGTGGGAAGCACGCGGCGATACGGAGCGGCTTTGCACGGTGTGCGAACGGAAGAAGTGGGCGCAAGAGGCCATCGCGTACAACGCGCTGGTGGTGAGTTGGCCGGAAGTGCAGAAGTTGGCGGGGAGGGGAGCGGCCCCCGCCGGGGGTGGCAACGACGGTCTGTTCGCATAGCGAAACCGAAGGACTCGATCAGCATGGCAACGCATTCCTCGAATCCCATCATCGACGCCTACCAGGCGGGCAACTCCGTTGAAGCACCGGTGGATGCGCTCGACCTATGCGACTCCGCGTCATCCGAGATTCTCGAGCGAGCATGGAATCACATTCGTGCGTCCAGGAACAGCGACCAGTCGTCGCGAGCGGACCAAGCCCTCGAGTGCATCCGCGCCGCCCTACAGACCGCCGACGAACAGCAAGGTCTCAATACGGGAGGACTCGCGAGGTGCCCATTCTGCATCCACATGTGCCTCTGGGGAGAGGCTGAACACTGCGAGCACTACGTAGGAGTGATAGCTTCCGAGCTTGAAGTGCAGGACCTTCTCCAGAGCTTGGATCAGGAGTTGGCCGAACGATGGGGCGACTCATGGGGTTCTGCGGAAGGGAACGATCTGCCGCCCGGAGTGCTGCCTGATGCGGTGTCGGAAGAGTTGGGGTCCTCCGAGAAGGACTCCCTGCTCGCGCTTCTGAAGCACTGCGGGGCAGTCGCTGTTGACGCAACGGCGGGCGATGGCGGTCACATGGAAGTGGTGTTCGCGAAGAGCACGAAGAACCTCGAGAGCGATGTTCGCAAGTGGATCAAGCAGTTTGAGGGGTGGGCAGAGACTCTGGCCGAGGACGAGTCAGACTGATGTGTGAGAGGCATGGCCGAGCGACCGGGGTGCGGAGCCGCTGATGTCGCACCCCGACAGCAGAAGGATGAGAAGATGGCTGTATCGAATCGTGACCGAGTTGGACGAGCGATGGATCTTCTGCGAGAAGGTCTCTATCCCTTCGTCGAGCGCGAGCTGCAAGCCAAGCACGGCGACCAGTGGTTCGAGCAGGCAAAGCAAGCCCTCGGCACCGACACCGCCTCCTCGCGTTCCGTCACGTCCCCCGACAAGCTCGACGTCGCCGCACTCCTCTCGGTGCTCGTGGGCCATTGGCAGTACGTCTTCCGCTACAAGCTCGGCAAGACCGAGCGCGGGCTGGTCGGCGAACTCCAGGAAGTTCGTGTCGCATGGGCGCACCAGTCGGTGTTCACCATCGACGACACCAACCGCGCACTCGACAGCACCAAACGCCTCCTCCTCGCCGTCAACGCACCGCAGGCCGATGAGGTCGACAAGCAGCTCCAGGAAGTGCTCCGCCAGAAGTTCGAGGAGATGACCAAGAAGGAAACCCGCAAAGCCGCGGCGAGCAGCGTCGAGGGCAAGTTCACCTCTGGGCTCCCGTCGTGGCGGGACGTCATCACGCCGCACGCCGATGTCGCCGGCGGCAACTACATGCTCGCGGAGTTTGCCGCGGATCTGTGGCAGGTGTACCAGGATCAGTTCGACCAGGAACACCGGGCGCCCACCGAGTACACCGACCCGGTGGAGTTCTACCGCCGGACCTACCTCACGGAGGGCCTCGCGGACCTTTTGTCGCTGGCGATGCGAAGGATCAGCGGACAAGCCGCGGACCCGGTGGTCAAGCTGCAGACAAACTTCGGTGGCGGCAAGACGCACTCGATGCTCGGTTTGTTCCATCTCTTCAGCGGGGTCGCGCCCGCGAAGCTGACGGGCATCGAGCCCATCATGAAGAAGCTCGGCCTCAACACGCTGCCAAAGGTCCATCGCGCCGTGATGGTGGGCAACAAGCTGTCGCTCACGGGCTTCAAGAAGCCCGATGGCATCATGGTGCGGACGCTGTGGGGCGAACTCGCGTGGCAGTTGGGACACTCCGTCGGTAAGGCGAAAGAGGCGTATGAGCTGGTCCGCGAGGACGACGAGAAGGGCGTGTGCCCCTCGGCCTTGGTCACGCTCCTCCGCAAGTTCAGCCCCTGCGTCGTGCTGATCGATGAATGGGTCGCGTACATCCGCCAGATGTACGGCACACCCGGACTGCCCGCGGGCAGTTTCGATGCGAACATCACCTTCGCGCAGTCATTGACGGAGGCGTTCAAAGCCGCCCCGGGATGCTTCCTTGTCGCGTCGCTGCCCGCGTCGGACATCGAGATCGGCGGCGACGGCGGGCGGGAAGCCCTCAAACGACTCGAAAACGTCTTTGATCGCGTGCAAAGCACATGGAGGCCGGCGACCACGGACGAGTGCTTCGAGATCGTGCGGCGAAGGCTCTTCCAGCCGATGGAGGCGGACAAGTTCGCAGCGCGGGATGCGGTTGCGCGAGCGTTCTCGGATATGTACCGCGCGGGAGGAAACGACTTCCCCGGCGAGTGCCGCGAGGCGAACTACGAAGAACGCATCCAGCGCTCATACCCCGTGCACCCCGAGCTCTTCGACCGTCTCTTCCTCGACTGGTCCCACCTCGAACGCTTCCAGAAAACCCGCGGCGTGCTGCGGCTCATGGCGTCGGTCATCCATTCTCTGTGGGAGAAGCAGGATGGCAACTTGTTGATCTTGCCCGCCACCGTGCCGATGGATGATCCGCCGGTGCGCGACGAGTTGACGCGGTACATGGACGAGACATGGACCTCGGTGATCGAGAAGGACGTGGACGGTGGAAACTCGCTGCCGCTAAGGCTCGACCGGGAGAACCCGGCCCTGGGCAGGGTGTCGGCGTGTCGTCGCGTGGCGAGGACGCTGTACATGGGGTCTGCACCGAACGCAGCGACGCAGAACCGCGGCATCGACGATCGCCGGATCAAGTTGGGCTGCGTCCAACCGGGCGAGGCCCCCGCAACGTTCGGGGATGCACTGCGCAGACTTTCCGATCAAGCGACGCACGTCTATGTCGATCAGAGCAGGTATTGGTTGGCGACTCAGCCGAGCGTCACCCGTCTCGCGCAGGATCGCGCCGCCCAGCTCGACCGGAAGTTCGATGATGTGCACGCAGAGATCGTGCGTCGCGTCCGCGACGAGCAGAGCTTCCGCGGCGATTTCGCCAAGGTGTATCCGTGCCCGGTGGGGAGCGGCGAGGTCCCTGACGAACAGGAGGCAAGGCTCGTCATCCTATCGCCAGAGACGCCCCACATCGGGAAAAGCGCGACCAGCCCCGCGATGGTCGCGGCGGTGGAGTACCTCGAGCGGCGCGGCACCAGCCCTCGCATCTACCGCAACACGCTGGTGTTCCTGGCCGCGGACCGGACGAGGCTGACGGAACTGGAGCAAGCGGTGCGGCAGCATCTCGCGTGGCACTCGATCGTCATCGATGCGACGCCGAACGGCGACGGCCCCGCACGTCTGAACCTCGACAACTCGCAGTTGAGCCAGGCCAAGACCAAGGCGCGCGAGGCCGACGACACGGTGAAGCAGCGCCTTCCCGAGACTTATCAGTGGCTCATCGTGCCGACGCAGTCGAACCCGCAGGTGCCGATCGAGTTCTCCGAAGTGCGGTTGCAAGGGGCTGATCGACTCGCACCCCGCGCATCGAAGAAGCTGGTCAACGACGGGGGCCTCGCGACCAAGTTCGCGGGGACGCTGCTGCGAATGGAACTCGACAAGATCCCGCTCTGGCGCGGCGAAAGCGTGACTCTGAAGCAACTCGCGGAGGACTTTGCCCAGTACGTATACCTCCCGCGTCTGAAGTCGCCGTCGGTACTGATCGAGGCGGTCCGCGATGGTGTGAGCAGCCTCACATGGGAGACCGAAGGCTTCGCGTACGCGGACTCGTACGACGACAAAAAGAAGCGCTACGCGGGCCTGAAGACAGCGCAGATCGACGCTGTGGTCTCAGACGGGCGGAGCGTCGTGGTGCGATCAGACACAGCCCGAAAGCAACTCGACGCGGAAGCGATGCCCCCTCCGGTTGTAGACGGGGGCGGAATCCCGCCGCCGGGCGGCACGGTCCGCGGTGGTGCCACGACTGGCGGATCGATCACGGGCGGGACAACGACAACCGGTGGTGGGGGAGTCGCCTCCCCCGCGCGCCGCGACCCGACCCGGTTCTACGGAACGATCGACGTGGACCCCGAGCGCGTCGCCCGCGACGCCGGGCGCGTCGCGCAAGAGGTCCTGGCGCACCTGGTCGGCATCGTCGATTCGGATGTCGAAGTGTCGATCGAGATCACTGCCAGTGTCAAGGACGGAATCGACCCAGCCATCGTGCGTGCGGTCGCGGAGAACTGCAAGACGCTGAAGTTTCGGAGCTTTGGGTTTGAGGCGTAGGGCGAAGCGGTCGCAGTTGCCGACCGAGTAGATCGCACAACTCGGGCAATCAGAAGGGAAGCGAGCCATGAGCGAAACAAAGAGAAAGCAGTTGGAGTTTCTCGCGCACATCGTTACTGAATGGGGAAAGCGAATTGTTGCGGCTCGGGAGTACTCCTTCGACAAAGTACGCAAGTCTGTACCTCACCGACGGTGGATTGTCTCCGCCCATTCTCCGTGGATTTCATTCGTGGTGTTTGCGAATGTGATGCATGAATTCGCGCCAGAGGAGTTGGCCGACGACGGTAGCTTCGCAGGGCTCGAGTTGCATCTGCGCTGTACCGATCGTGCTATCCAAGACGGGTGGAACAAAGCTGTGTTCGACCATGTAGATGCGATCGCTTCTCAGCTTCAGAACTCGTTCCCGTCTCAGTACTATCCCAGCGCGTCGCTCCGAATCGCCGATGGGCTCGCCGGAGGCCACGTACTGCTCTTCTTTGGCGAGTGGCTTGACGTATCTTCGGCGGAACGAGTGGGGCTCGTGAAGAGTTTGCTTGATGGCATGGAGAAGCTGATTCAGCTTCTCGATCGCTCGAAAGTGCTGGCGACGGCGGTCGCCGACGCGAATCGGCGTTTCGGCTGCTGAGCTTCGGCGCCCTGATAAACGTTCGGTTGTTAAGGCTTGGTGGGAGGCAGAGGCGCGTTTGCGGCGCTCACTAAGCACAACATCGTGAGCAGGAGAAGGAAGATGTCATTCGCAGAACTGCGAGAACCAGCCTTTCGTTGCGAATGGGCGGCCATGGATCTGAGCTTGCGTTATCCGCCACGATTCACGCACCCGCACAAGATCGCGATCTTCCGAGCCAAGTGCCCCGAGGGGGCGCAGCTGACGGGCAGCGTCTCTCTTTCCCGCTGGAAGGGAGTTGGGCCCTGCGCTGACAACGTCGCGTCCGGGCGACTTCCCACGGTCGAGACTCGTGACGCTGGCTTCCCGTACGGTCAGTCTCGGCAAGGTGCCACCGACTGGTGGGTCAACTTCGCGGCTGGCGATCTCTTCGAGTTCTACGCGGATCGTTGCTTCGCGCAGGATGAAGTTCAGGTCTTTGAACATCCCGTGCTCGCGTCCGTGCGGGAAGCGATGATCGCCGCGGGTGACTCGACCCGCGTCACGGATTGGGGCAACCCGACCCCGATCCTCATACGCAACGCCGAACGCCGGATCAGGTTCCACACCGAACCTCGCCCCGACCTCGGCCGAGCCCACTGGCTCTACGGCCGTAACTTCAGCCATGCGCCCCTGGCCGAGGTGATGGACGCCGCGGAGGTCCTCGATCCGCCGCAACGATCGAATATCCTCGTGATCGAGGCCCCGGCCTATGGCAGGGGCGAGTACCGAGCCACCGAGCTGCGGATGGCCATCGTCGCTGCGTTCAGCGGCTTCCTCGCGGCACGCCGCGAAACCGAAGCAACTCAGCCGGGCTCGGCGTGCGTCATTCACACAGGATTCTGGGGCTGCGGTGCCTACGGCGGCAACCACGTGCTCATGACCGCCATCCAACTCCTCGCCGCGGAGGCGGCGGGCGTGGACACCCTCGTGTACTACCTCTGGGACGAGCACGGCCAAGAACGCTTCCGGCAGGGAGAGCAACTCGCGGTCGAACTGCGAACCGAGTCCCCCGGCTACGAGTCCAAAGCCCTCATCGCCGCCTTTCTGAGCCGCAAGTTCCGCTGGGGCACGGGCAACGGCACGTGAGCGGGCGGGCGACATGCAATAGAGCACACGTGTCAAGCCAGACTTCCGTGGCCTGCAAAACCGCGGTCGCGCGATGCCGGCGGTCCATTGCTGGTGGCACGAAATGATCGTCGTGGTAGGCACTTGGACGGGTGCTTTGTCGATGGTGCCCGCACGTTCGCGATTCATTACAATATGCACGGTACGGAGAGTGGCGAACACTCGAAGGTTGACAACGACCCATGAAGCAGGACACAACGTGGTCATTCTACGAGCGGCTGAAGCATCGACCGCTTTGCGTGTGGCAGGCGGGGGGCATACTGCGGGTGTTTGCGATCGGCGAGTTGCTTCGGCTTGACGCCAGCAGGGCGGGTCTCCGCCGAGCGATCAGCCAGAGTGTCCTTTACGGCCCCGCGCTCGCTCCCACTTCGCCCGCTCGCAGCCCTTCCGCTTTGGCGGCCTTGGCGTGCCTCGAGAGAGTCGTCACCCGCAGTGAACTGTGTCCGGTTGCGCCAAGCGTAGAGCGTCACATTCGACAACTTGCCAGCGAAAGATCCGTTTCCATTCCCCAGTCCACGCTGGACTCTGCATGCTCGCAGGCTGTGGTTGAGCGTTGGTGTCGTGCTCGAATGCCGATTCGCTCCAATCCACCACTTGAAGTGTTTGACGATGAGCCTGAGGGCGCGCGGCTTGAGCGTCGCATTTGGGAGCATGTTCAAACGTTCGAGGGCGGGCGGCTTCGAGCGTGGCTGCATCCCCAGGCTTACGTTGGATCTCTCCTTGGCTGGACCGATGACCGACGAGTTGACTTCGTGTTGTGTCCCCCCTGGACCGCGCCGCTCGTTTGGGAAGCACACGGAGTATTCGATCCTCACGACCAGCTGCGCAGTGAATCTCTGAGGTCCCAAGGCTGGCAGGTATTCGATCAGATCGCCGGCAAGACATCCCGTGAGGCGGTTGATCATGAACTTACTCGTATGCTGCCGGTCGGGGAGGACCCCACGGGCCAGCCATGGGAGAGCTTCGCGATCGAGGCAGCGTGGGTGTCGTCGCAAGTGGATCTCGCGCTCACGTGGTTGCTGACGGCCGATCGGTGGACCCCGAACATCGGACGAGTGCTAATCCGCGTGCCGGAAGAGTACCTTTCGGTTGTGGAGGCCGCAATCGAGTGCTGGTGCGAGCTTGTACGCGCGTTCGAGGACATCTGGAAACTTGAGAGCAACGAGCGTCTGTTGCAGAGAGGCATGTCGGTTCATCCAACGGTCGACGATGTCGGCGACTTGACTGTCC
>JBIKMF010000463.1:0-3047 GCA_044359425.1 Phycisphaerales bacterium | reverse complement strand
CGGCGGAGTCGATCGCGACGGCGTCGACGCTCCTGCGGAACCAGGGGCTGCACGTGCTGGCGATTTCGCCGATCGCGGCGGGGCTGGACACGAGCGGGTGGGCGGCGAAGTTTGCCGAGCTGAACGCGGGGAGTCCGACGCAGAAGCACGTGCTGGACTTCACGACGCAGCTGGCGGTCATGATCCGCGCCGGCATCAACATCCGGGCGGCGCTGGAGGGGATCGCGGACCAGACGCAGCACCTGGGGTTCAAGAGGGTGCTGGTGCAGTTGAAGACGGACGTCGAGGGCGGCAAGCAGTTCAGCGAGGCGCTCGCGCGGCATCCGAAGTTGTTCAATCCGCTGTACCTGAACATGGTGCGGGCGTCGGAGATGGCGGGTTCGTTCGCGAAGATGCTGGACCGGATCGCGACGTACATGGCGCAGCAGCAGGAAACGCGGAAGATGGTGGTAGGTGCGGCGATCTACCCGGCGATTATCGGTACGCTGGCGGTTGGCGTGACGATCTTCCTGCTGGCGTTCGTGCTTCCTCGGTTTGCGAGCGTGTTCGAGGGCAAGGAGGCGGTGCTGCCGTGGGCGACGAAGTTCCTCATGAACCTGAGCAAGTTCATGGTGAACAACTGGTACTTCGTGATCGGCGGGATCGCGGCGGGGGTGGGGTTGATCTACGCGTTCGCGAAGACGGAGGTGGGCGCGTTCTGGATTGACAGGATGAAGCTGTCGTTCCCGGTGCTGAAGAACATGTTCCGGTCGCTGTACATCGCGAGGTCGCTGCAGACGATGGGGCAGTTGATCAACGCGGGCGTGCCGATGCTGGACACGATCGCGATCACCGGGGAGATCTCGGGGAACTCGATTTTCCAGGGGTTGTGGAAGCGGATTCACACGTCGGTGAAGCAGGGCAAGAAGATCACGGCGGCGTTGGCGAAGGACTCGATCCTGCCGCGGGCGGTGACGCAGATGATCTCGGCGGGCGAGGAGGCGGGCAAGCTTGGCGAGGTGTTGGACGAGATCAGCGGGTTTTATCAGAGGCAGTTGAAGGACCACATCAAGGCGGTTACCGGAATGATCGAGCCCATCATGATCCTCATGATGGGCACAGTCGTCGGCTTCATCGCGATGGCGATCATTCTGCCGATCTTCAAGATGAGCTCGCTGGTGAAGTAACCGACAGTGGACGGGGGGCGTGGGACGCCCCGGGGGAGAGCGCATGCGGCCTCGAACGATCAACGCGCGGTGTCGGAGAGCGTCGGGATTGCGGCGGGGCTTTACGCTGCTCGAGACGATGATGGCGCTGGTGATTATCGGGGTGGGGGTGTTGGCGTTTGTCGATGCCCAGGCGGCGTTTCAATCGAGCAACAACTGGTCGAGCCGGTCGGCGACGGGGATGCTGCTCGCGAACGAGATTCGGGAGATGACGAAGCGGCTGCCTCGGCATGACCCGGTGACGGGGCTGACGGTGGCGGACGTGAACGGTGCGCCGTCGGCGGTGGGGTGGGGGACGGAGGCTGGGGAGGTCGCGATCGACGATTTCGACGATCTGGACGACCTGGACGGGATGGTGTTCGGGGCTGACGGGGACTTCGCGGGACCGATCGACGCGTTCGGGGAGATTGTTCCGGACGTGGATCTGGCGGGCGATGTGCGGGTGGACGAGAACGACGAGCTGATCACACTCCGGGGCTGGCGGCAGGAGGTGACGGTTGAGAAGGTGGATCCGTACAACTTCACGACGGTGCGTGGTGCGGAGTATGCGCAGGAGGCTGGGGATCAACTGCCGGCGATCGCGGCGGATCGGTTTCCGGTGCGGGTGACGGTGGCGGTGTTCTACCAGGATCCGGGGGCTGAGGAAGCGACGGAAGTCACGCGTTTGACGTGGATTGTTCCTGCGGAGTGAGTGGCGGGTGCGTGGACCGGAGTATCCGATGCGAAGCCTAATGCCGATGTTCAACATTCGTCCTGCGGCGCTGGTGAGGGCCGCGGCGGGATCCGCGTTGTCGCGGCGGTTGCCGCGGAGCAGGCGTGGCGTGGCGGCGGTGTTGGCGATGATGTTCCTGGTGTTGTTCGGGTCGCTGTCGGTGGCGATGGCGATTGCGAGCCGGGGCAACATCACGACGGCGGCGACGCATCTGCACGTGATGAGGGCGCAGGGGGCGGCGGAGACGGGGCTGGCGGTTGCGCGGTCGCGGCTTGAGGAGGCGGCGGCGCGGTTCATCGTGAGTTCGAGCACGGTGAATCAGGCGTTCGGCGAGGCGATGTGGTCCGGGGACGTGGACTCGCTCGGAACGGTGACGGTGCTCGATGCGGAGACGGGGCGTGTGGACGCGGCCCGGCCGGACAATCTGCTGACGGCGCTTGCGCAGGCGCACGCGCTCGACCAGGACATCGCAACGGAGCTTGGGGTGTCGGAGCCGACGCAGGGAGTTGCGGCGGCGAGGGCTGGGGATGAGTACGCGGAGGAGAACTGGCTGTACACGCCCGCGGTTGCGATCGAGGATGCGGCGCAGGATGGCGGGGACTCGGCGCTGTGTTTCTCGGTGACGTATGCGCCGCTGGCGGACGGGGTGACGGTGCGGGTCATCGTGACGGGGATTGACCGCGGGTATACGAGGGCGGGGCAGCCGATCACGCGGACGATCATGCAGGACTTCCGGATGGTGAAGCGTGTGAATCACGCGATCATCAGCCCGTCGAGGATCATGATCGGTAAGAACGTGATGGTGACCGGGGACCTGGGTGCGCGGTACACGGACGTGAACCGGCCGGAGGGTGACCCGATGGTGCTGCGGAGCGACTTCCGCGGGCTTTCGACGGTTCTGGACAACAAGCTGACGGCGTTTTACACGGGGCTGGCTTCGGACGTGGACGGGGACAACCGGCTGCGTGTGGGGCATCCGACGGAGGGCGCTTCGATCCCGGCGGGGACGACGGACTACGACGGTGACGGGGATGCGGACGATGCGTTCCAGGATGTGACGCAGGACGGGTACGTGGATGAGTTCGACATCTTCATCAAGCACTTCGACACGAACGGCGACCAGAAGGTGA